>JAOUKG010000042.1 GCA_029882725.1 Cyclobacteriaceae bacterium | reverse complement strand
GTAATATTTGTCCCACAGGTAGTGTTTTTTCCCACAGGTAGTGTTTTTTCCCACAGGTAGTGTTTTTTCCCACAGGTATGTTTTTCCAACAGGTATGTTTCCTACCCGTCCGGCCCGAATTATCCCCTTCACGTTGGTCCGGACGTCCGTCCGGTCCCTTCATCTTTGCTTCAAACCCAAAAATCACCAGGAAAGTGGAGATTCAAAAACGGATGTCCATCCGTATCCCAATGATTATCCATTGCAAACTTTATGATTATTGACAATTTAGGTCCGGATGGACATCCGAACCAGCTGTAGGTGTTGGTTTTCCTTTTAAGGTCCGGATGGACATCCGAACCAGCCATAGGAAGATATACGTGCGGCCTTTATTTATTGACCAAAAACCTCAAAAAGGCAGAAAAAACGAAAGGGTTCACATTTGAACCCTTTCATCTCATTAAACCAGTAAACCATGAAATTCTAAGAATTCCGATACAAATATAAGATCAGATGATTCCACGGAATATGACATAAGTCATGTTTTGAAAAAAAAATCACATTTTTTTCAAAATAATATTCAATTCATTCAATTGTTCTTCAGATAAGCTCGAAGGTGTGTCAATCATTACATCCCGGCCACTGTTATTTTTAGGAAACGCAATGTAATCACGTATGGAGTCTGAGCCTCCCATTAAACTACATAATCTGTCAAACCCAAAAGCAATTCCGCCGTGAGGAGGAGCCCCATATTCAAAAGCTTCCAACAAAAAACCAAATTGTTTGTTAGCCTCTTCCGGTGTAAAACCTAATGCCTTAAACATAGTTTCCTGAACTTTTCTGTCGTGTATTCTAATAGAACCTCCACCAATTTCAACTCCATTGATTACCAAATCATAGGCATTGGCCCGGGTCTTACCAGGATCTGATTCCATTAAAGATAAATCTTCAAAATTTGGACTGGTGAAAGGGTGATGCATGGCATGGAACCTTTGCGAATCTTCGTCCCATTCCAATAAAGGGAAATCAACTACCCAAAGTGGTTGGAATACCGATTTGTCTCTTAATCCAAGCTCGGAACCCATAAATAATCGCAGCTCATTTAAACTTTTACGAGTAGGAGCAAGGTCACCTGAAAGAATTAACAACATATCTCCCTTTTGAGCCCCGCAAGATGTCATCCATTCAGACAAGGTTTTCTCATCATAAAATTTATCTACAGAAGATTTTATGCTGCCATCTTCATTGTATTTGGCATAAACCAATCCTTTCGCTCCGATTTGTGGCCTTTTAACCCATTCAGTAAGAGCATCAATTTGTTTTCTGGTGTAACTGGCACAACCTGTTGCTACAATTCCGAGAACACCTTCACTGGAATCAAAAACACCGAATCCATGTCCCTTGGCAAGGGTTGTCAGATCTTTGAATTCCATTCCAAAACGAATATCGGGTTTATCAGAACCATATTTTTCCATAGCTTCCTGATACGACATTCTGGGAAAATCTCCCAACTCAATGTTTTTAACTTCGTTAAATAAATACTTTGTTAGTCCTTCAAAAGTGTTAAGTATATCTTCACGCTCTACAAACGACATTTCACAATCTATCTGTGTGAATTCAGGTTGTCGGTCTGCCCTAAGGTCTTCGTCTCTGAAACACTTTACTATTTGAAAATATTTATCAAACCCCGATACCATCAATAATTGTTTGAAGGTTTGAGGAGATTGAGGTAATGCGTAAAATTCACCTGGATTCATTCTGCTGGGCACTACAAAATCACGGGCTCCTTCCGGTGTTGATTTTATTAATACAGGAGTTTCCACTTCAATGAAAGAGGCTTCAGATAAGTAATCCCGTGTCTTTTTCATCACGGAATGCCTTAGCTCCAGATTATTTCTAACCGAAGTTCTCCTCAGGTCTAAATACCTGTACTTCATTCTAAGTTCATCCCCTCCGTCAGTGTCCTCTTCAATGGTAAAAGGAGGCGTTTTGGAAGAATTAAGTACTTTTATTTCAGAAGGTTTTATTTCAATATCCCCTGTTGTTAAGTTTGGGTTTTTGGAATGACGTTCTACAACACCCCCTTTTACTTGAATGACAAACTCCCTGCCAGCCTTCCTGACTGTTGCAATGGTTTCCTCAGGTGAAATACCTTCTTCCAAAACAACCTGCGTTATGCCGTAACGATCTCTTAAATCCAACCACATTACTCCGCCTTTGTCCCTTATTCTTTGAATCCAACCACTTAATATTACATTTTGTCCAATGTGTTCAGACCTTAATTCCCCACAAGTGTGTGTTCTCCACATATTTATAAGTATTTTTGCTTTATTTTTGAGATTGCAAAAGTAATAATTGTTTTATCAATAGAGTTAATATATTTAAATAAACCTATGCAAAAGCCACTGATTTCGCTTTTTATTCTTGTTTTATTCTCCAATAGTTTGTTTTCACAGTCATTGAAATCTGTAAAAGTTAACGATGGGGAAATTATTATGAAGGTTCCAAAAAACTTTGTGGAAATGATTCCTGATGATATAGCGCAGAGATTCCCTTCAATAAGGAAGCCTATTGCTGCTTATACTGACGAGCAAAGACAATCTGAGCAAACCGTGAAAATTTCGGCCACTCAATGGGGAAACAATGATCAAGAAATTGCAATGAGTTTTTTTAAGGCCAGTATCATGGAATATTTTGATAAAGTAGATTTTATCAAAGAGGAGATGGTCACTATTAAAAAGAAATCATTTATAGTCTTTGAGTTTACTTCTTATGTAAGAGGTTCTGAAACTCAACCATCTGAGAGGAAATACAATTATTTAATGTATTATATCAAGGATAGAAAAACGCTTGTTGTTAGTTTTCGTTGTCCTCAAAAGGAAATGGAATTTTATAAACCTGTGGCTGAGGAAATTATGAATTCACTGAAAATCAAGAAGTTTTAATGATTGAGGTATATAATGATGAATACTTTATGCGTCAGGCTATGCTTGAGGCCGAAAGGGCCCTTGAAGAAGGGGAAGTACCCGTGGGTGCAGTGGTAGTTAGTGGAAAAAAAATAATTGCAAGAGCCTATAACCAAACAGAAAAACTCAATGATGCTACTGCACATGCCGAAATGCTTGCACTGACCTCTGCCTCCAATTACCTGGGAAGCAAATACCTTACAGATTGTACCCTTTATGTTACGCTTGAGCCTTGCGCGATGTGTATCGGTGCTACCTATTGGACCCAAATTTCAGAGATTGTTTATGCAGCAAAAGATGAAAAAAGAGGGTTTTCTTGTTTGGATAGTAATATGTCACATCCAAAAACCAAGCTTAGATACGGACTTTTGGCAGAAGAAAGTGAAGCCTTGCTTAAAATATTTTTTCAAAGAATAAGGGGCTGAAATTATCTCTGAAGTAGTATTGATTTTTGAATAGGTCAGGATGTCCGGAGGGCATTGCTGATTAATATTGCTGCTTGCCTATATTATCCATGTATCATGGTAAATCAATACCGATATTTAAAAGGATAATTTGTGCAATTCTTTACACAGGTTTCTGTGCGGAAGCAACCAACACTTCTGCAGGTGCTGAAATTCCTTGACTTGTTTCGAGCGATTTCAGATAGTCCAAAACCTCTGCCCAGGCTGTTCTTTGCACATGCTCCGGACTGTCGGAAATCACTGCCCGGTAAGCTCCGAATGCCTCCTGAATCATTACCAAAGACTCTTCAGCGGGAGGCAGTTTAAAGTGTATATTTTGTTTGTTGATTTCTACATTTACAAAACCACTTTCTGTGAAAAGTTTTTCAAGAATTTCGGGTACTCCAAGAGAGAACAGACCAGGTGCTCCCGAAGGTGGTGTTTTGCCTGCGTTGCGAAGTAATATTTGCATTGGTTTTACAAAGAATGGATTTTCTTCAGGAGTGGAAAATACAATCACGCCCATCTTTCCATTGGGTTTAAGAACTTGACGAACATTGGAAAGCGCAATGCCGGGGTTTGCGAATAACATCAAAGCAAAACGACAAATGGCCGAATCAAAAGAATCAGGTTCAATGTCTAGTTCCTGCACGGCACCCAATAGAGTCGATACATTTTTGATTCCTTTAGATTTAGCGTTTTGGATTACATGGTTAAGCATTGTTTGTGAAATGTCGTTGGCAACAACATGACCCTCCGGACTTACTCTTTCTGCAGCAATAAGGGTTTGACTTCCCGCACCACTTGCAAGATCCAGAATACGATTACCGGGAGTGGCATCAACCATTTTCAACATCTGGTCAGTAATTAAGGTTGCCCCATTGGAAATAACATCTTCCCATTTTGCCCAGCCCGGAGCTGCATTCTCCCATTGTATACGAGCTTCGTTTATATTCATAATTAAGTGTTTTTCCGAAAAGTTTATTTTCTTAAATGCGACAGACAAAGCAAATCTATTTCTTGAATTCCTACTTAATAGTTAATATGCCTACCTAATCAAATATATTAATTCAAATAGAGCTTTACAAAAGGAAGTTTATGGCTGGTTTTATTCTTTCTTTTGTTTCAGTTTTAATTTTATCAGGGGATTATTGATATTCAGCGCATTGAAAGTGAAGTTATTTTCGATGGGATTCCTGATGAAGATTTATGGAAAAATCTAGAATATTCCACAACCTTGCATATCCCTTTTTGTAAGGGAGAGTCAGCAGGTAGTGTACAAATGTTTATGGGGTATGATGAAGAATACTTGTGGATTAGTGCTGCGATGCATCATCCTAACAGTGTGCCTATGAGGTCGATCTCCATAAAGGGAGACAGTGCCGATGGCTCCAATGGTTGTCTTCGTTTAATATTATAACAGAAGATATTTTTTTTCGTTAAATTTATTAATAAGAAAAGCCCGGGGTATGTTTTAGGCTTTTTCCTTTTGAATTCCTCCAAAGGTCTTTACAGTGAGAGTTTTTGGAGTATTTGAATGGAGTTGTGTACTGAAACAGAATTGAAAAATTGATATGACTAACGGTTTTAAACTTGCATTCATTTTTTTATTATTCTCCAATTTTATTTTTGGACAGGTTGATAGTATCAAAAGGCAAATAATGCAATATGAGGAGTCGAAATCAATAATTATTTCCAAGGGAAGGAACCTTTTATTAGATAAGTTTATTGAGGGTGATTTGCAGAAAGTCAAAGAGGTTAAAGATTATTTGGTACAAATAGAGGATGAAAATTATTTTGCTTTTTATCCGGCTGAATATTGGTTTATTTTATACTGGACGGGAGATTATGTAGAGTTAGCAGAAGATATTAGAAACTTTGATCCCGATAGATTTGAAAGTTATAACACAAAAATTCGTCCATCGAATGATATGTTATATAATAAACTAAATGAAAAATCATTTGAAAATGAATCGCAAATAAAAAACCAAATACAAACCTCAAATTTGGATTCAGAGACCAAAGAAGTAATAATTCTAAATCTTGAATGGCTATTACTCGGAATCAGAAATGATGTATATGCACAAGACTCCTTAAATCATCAGGCAGATATATTTCTTAAAATCTATACTCCAAGTGAATTTGAGGGATTTGTAAAAAATCAAGTACGATATAAAGAAGTTCCAAAAGATTGGGGAATGACATTTGAGTTTTTTACAGGTTATAGCATTTATACAGGGAATTTAAGTGAAAATTATTCCAATAATGTGCCTATTGGTGTTGCATTTGATATTTGTTATAAAAAATTTGAATTATACCTAAGAGATTATATTGGTTTTAATGAAACACGTAAGGATTTCAACTATTCTTTAGGAATCTGGGAAAAAGGTTCTGAGATTGTGGTTTTTCTACCTGAGGCTTCATTAGGCTATGTTGTATACAATGATAATAGATATAAATTATCTCCATTTGCAGGAATTGGTTCTATGGATATAAGCCCACCAACCAGCGATACCAAAGATATCCCAGAATTAAAAGAAATTTCCCTGGAGTTTACAACCACGTATATTGCCGGATTTAACCTTGATATAAAATTGGGGGCCAAACATACACCAGAATACAGGCCTAAAACATCCTACGGTTTTATAAGAGTCAGGTATGGGTACAGTATGCCCGGATTTGAGAAAAAATACAACGGTATGAGTGGAAATATGCATTATATTACTGTTGGTTTTGGCGGTATGGCCAGAGGAGTAGGGAGAGAGTATTAAAAAAAACACGACATATTAAAAAGTGCAACCCAGTCTAATACTGAAAAGTTTGTATATTTAAATTGCCTTTAAGTAATTGTTAAGTTGCTGTGAAAAAAATAAATTTCAGGAAGTGTTTAGGAGTTTTGTCGCACAGTTTAAAATTTTAGGACAATTACAAAAGACAGAGAACTCTAATTTTTAACAAAAAACTAATTATGGGATTATTTGATAGATTACGTCATGAATTTATAGACATTATTGAGTGGTTGGATGACTCCAATGATACTATGGTTTATCGTTTTGACCGATTTCAAAACGAAATAAAAAATGGTGCAAAACTTACTGTTCGGGAAGGACAAGTAGCTGTTTTTATCAATGAGGGGCAAATTGCGGATGTGTTTCAACCAGGTATGCACGAGTTAAATACAGCAAATTTACCCATACTATCTACTTTAAAAGGGTGGAAATATGGTTTCAATAGTCCATTTAAAGCAGAAGTTTACTTTATAAGCACAAGAAATATTACGGATCAAAAATGGGGAACAAAAAACCCGATTACATTAAGTGACCAACGATTTGGAATGCTTGAAATTCGTGCATTTGGAACCTATGTAATTCGGGTAAAAGATGCGCCGGTTTTTATTAAAGAAATTGTGGGTACAGATGGTCATTTTACCACCGATGAAATTGCAGAGCAATTGAAAAGCATGATTGTTACCCGGTTTACAGATGCTGTAGGCGAAGCAAATCTGCCTGTAGAGAATTATGCATCGAATGTAAATGAAATATCGGAATATGTTCACGGCGTAATTGGACCAGAGTTTGGGCAATATGGAATTGAAGTCACTAAATTTCTTATTGAGAATGTTTCAATGCCCGAAGAAATTAAAAAGGAAATATTTGAATTAAGCCGTTTGAATGCTATTGATCTAAATAAATTGGCTCAGATGAAAGCAGCGAAGGCGATGGAAAAAGCGGCTGAAAATCCAAGTGGGACTGCCGGTGCAGGAATGGGTATGGGTATGGGTTTTGCCATGGCCAACCAAATGGGACAAACCTTCACAGGGGGGCAGCAACAACAACCTCAAAATCAACAAACTGTCCCATCAACTCCACCACCAATACCCCCGGTATTAACATTTCACTTGGTTGTTAATGGACAACAAACAGGACCCTATGACATGAATGCTTTAAAACAAATGGCTGTGCAAAATCAATTTACAAAAGAGGTGTTGGTTTGGCGTGAGGGTATGGCAAACTGGGCTGCCGCAGGCCAGGTGCCTGAATTAAATAGTGTTTTTGGAAGTGTTCCTCCACCAATACCCGGAAATTAAATATGGAAGATGCTAAAGAAAATGAATTGGTCGTTACCGCTTTTGCTTGTACAGATTGCGGTGCCGATTTAAAATATAAGCCGGGCACGGAACACCTGACTTGTGAATATTGTGGGACTAAAAACGAAATACCTCAAATTGATGAGGTTATTGAGGAATTTGATTTCCATGAATTTTTGGAGAAGAAATCAGCTTCGGAAGAAACTATTGTTGAAAGTTATGTGAACTGCAATAGTTGTGGCGCTTCTTCTTCGCTTGAACCCCATGTTACTTCGGCAATGTGCCCATATTGTTCAACACCGTTAGTTGTAGAGCAGGCAAATGACGAGAAAGTGATTCAACCCAACTCTTTACTTCCTTTTAAATTAGATAAAAACAATGCTAAAGATGAATTTAAAAAGTGGATTACTAAGTTATGGTTTGCTCCAGGTGACTTGAAAAAGGCAGCATTGAATTTCGATCATTTTAAGGGTGTTTATATACCTTATTGGACATTTGACGCTGAAACGGATACCAATTATATTGGCCAACGTGGAGAGGATTACAACGTGTCTGAAACGTATTCGACTATGGAAAATGGTAAGTCGGTTACCAAAACACGGCAAGTCCAAAAAACCAGATGGTATTCAACCAGTGGTAATGTGAAGAAGTTTTTTGATGATATTTTAACTGTGGCGACAAAAACACTACCTAATGACAGTGTATATAAATTAGAACCGTGGGATTTAGAGAATTTGGTTCCGTTTGATAAAAGTTATTTAAGTGGGTTTATTACAGAAAAATATCAAATTGATTTAAGTGAGGGTTTTGAAATTGCCAAGGGAATTGCCGATTCTGAAATTCGCAGCTTAGTTCAAACTGATATTGGGGGTGATAAACAGCGAATCATTTCATTGAATACCAATTATAATGATATTACATTTAAGCACATCCTTTTACCTGTGTTTGTCAGTGCATATAAATATAAAGGTAAGCTGTATCAGTTTTTGGTAAATGGTAGAACAGGCGAAATTCAGGGAAAAAGACCATTTAGTTGGATTAAGATAACCTTTGCTGTGATTGCTGTTATCTTATTAATTGGTGTTGTAATATTTATGTCTCAAAAATAAAATAAGTAACATATTTATTAACCATTAAAATTAAAATTATGAAACTGCATAAAATTTCTTTAGTCCTAATCTGTTTAGCTTTCACAGTATCATCGATGGGACAAAATTCCAATAGCCCGGAACAATCTACCAGCACTATTATTGTTAAATGTACTCAAATTTCTATGACTAAAGATGTATCTTTTATTAGAATATACTATGGAAATAACAAGATGGATAAGATTGAACTTGAAAAACCAAATTCAATGAAAGCAGAAGAAAATAATTTTGACAAAATTGTCTCAACATTAAATAAATTAAATGAAGATGGTTACGAAATAGTAACCTCAACAGAACTTTCTTTGCCAGGAGGAAGTATAAGTACATTTGTGTTAAAAAAATACAATGTTAAATAGGGTTTTTGTTTGACAAAAAATAAAAATTTAATCCGGGTTAAACGTGGACCCATACAAAGGAAATAAATAGAATGGGAAGTATATAAAATGATATGTACTTCCCGAAAATTAGGCTACACAAGTTTTATAAACTACAACTAAAAATCACACTAGGCGGTCAAATACTGCGACTAATAAACTATGACTGAAAAGACTGTAAAATGGGGAATTATTGGAGCGGGTAATGTTTGTGAGGTGAAAAGTGCCCCTGCTATGAATTTGGTGCCTAACTCACAATTGGTTGCTATCATGCGACGGGATCAATCAAAGGCTAAAGATTTTGCCGAAAGGCATCGGGTGTCTAAATGGTATGTGGATGCTACCGAACTTATCAATGATCCTGAGGTTAATGCAATATACATTGCCACTCCTCCGCATGTACATGCCCATTATGCAATTCAGGCTATGAAAGCAGGGAAACCCACTTATGTCGAAAAACCAATGGCTACTCAGTATGAAGATTGCGTGGAAATGATGCGCGTATCCAGGGAAACAGGGGTACCATTATATGTAGCCTATTACCGCAGGGCACTTCCCAATTTCCTGAAAATAA
>JAOUKG010000041.1 GCA_029882725.1 Cyclobacteriaceae bacterium | reverse complement strand
TGAAACAATGATACCCACAAAACTCACTCATAAAGATATTGCAAGTCTTACAGGTACTTCCAGACAAACGGTTACCACTATTTTAAATGAACTGAAGGAGAAGAATATCATTAATTTTGACCGGAGAAAAATTTTAATCAGAGATCTTAGCTTACTTAAATAATATGTCGTTTTTATTCGATTCTTTTGAAGGTTGGAAAGCAATAATAGAAGAGAAGAAGGTCTCCCTTTTTCAGCCTGTAATTGAATATGAGATAAATGAAAAAGGTTCTGAGGAGCAATCTATTTTGTTGGGGTTGGAAAAAGCATTGGATGTTATGTTTGATGCGGTAGATTCGGGGTTGACTGAAGATATGGTTTCAAGATCTGGCATGATAAACAATGGAGCCAAAAAGGTGTACAATCATGGAGTTTCTGTATTGGGAGAAAATTTTCAAAAAGTAATTGCCAGGGCACTGGCGGCCAAAGAAGTAAATAGTTGTATGGGCAGAGTGGTGGCCGCTCCCACTGCCGGAGCTTCCGGAATTATTCCAGGGGTTTTGTACACACTTAAGGATATCCATTCGATAGAGAAGAAGACACTTGTCGAGGCATTACTGGTTTCAGCAGGGATAGGCTTAATTATTGACAATAAAGCAAGTTTGGCGGGAGCCGTAGGCGGTTGTCAGGCCGAAACAGGAAGTGCAGCGGCAATGGCTTCAGGTGCAATAGTTTACTGTTTGGGAGGGGATTTTTTGCAAGTATCCAATGCTGTAGGAATTACTATCCAGTGTATGTTGGGGTTAGTATGTGATCCTGTGGCCGGTTTGGTGGAAGTGCCTTGTGTAGTAAGAAATGCGAGTGCTGCGGCCATTGCCTTTTCCTCTGCCCAGATTGCAATGGCAGGGGTGGATGCAGTGATACCCGTTGATGAATGTATTGAGGCAATGGGGGAAATTGGACAAAGTATGGAAGAAAGATATAAGGAAACAGCCTTAGGTGGCTTGGCGGCTACCAAAACAGGAAAGGCCCTTTCGAAAAAGATACTCATTTCAGATATACAAATATTGGGTGAGGAAGAGGTTTTGCCAGAAAAACCTTCTAATAAGGCATGCTAAGAAGAACAGAATGTTTTTCGGAAACGCTGAATATTTTCGGGGGTGGCCAAAACTATCATGATATCGTTTTCTTTTATTAGGTCTTCACTGGCAGGGTTGAATAAAAATTTATTATTTGCCCTTTTGATAGCTATAATACTGGCACCTGTTTTTTTACGAACATCCATTTCTTTCAGCGAAAGATTTCTAATATCATTTTTAAGGTTGCTAAAGGTAACTTCCTCAAGATTCATTTTGCCATCACCCACTCCATTCAGCATGTCAAGAAATTCGATAACGTAGGGTTTAGTTGTGAGCTGAGCCATGTGGATACCTCCTAAATAATCGGGCATAACTATGCGGTTGGCCCCTGCTCTGATTAACTTTTTCTCACTTTCCGAATCAGAAGCTCGGGCAATAATGTTTATTCCTGGATTTAGTTGTCGTGCCGATAATGAAATAAATACATTATCTGAATCTTTGGGAAGAGTGGTTATAAGCGTACGGGCTCTTTCAATGCCTGCCTCCAAAAGCGCATCATCGTTGGTGGAATCTCCTAATACAAACTGATATTTTTCATTGTCAGCATTTCTATTAATCGTTTCTCTTTCTTTTTCTATAACAACGAATTTTTGATTTTCGCTGAATAGTACTTCTGCGGCTTTAGCCCCGTTTCTTCCAAATCCGCAAATAATTATATGGTCTTTCATTTTTTTTACTTCCCTTCCAATTAAAAAATCCTGCAAAGCTTTTCTCAACTCACCTTCAAAGATAAAAGTTGAAAACACTGATATAACATAAGCAAAAATACCAAGATTTACAATAATATATATGCCTGTAAATATTCTTCCCTGATTACTCAATGGGTGTACCTCCTGAAAGCCCACCGTCGAAAATGTAATTACTGCCATATAGAAAGCATCAGAAAGCGAATATCCCTCCACCATTGAAAAGCCGACAACCCCAAGAATCAGGCTACCAACGAATAATGATATTGCAATCCACAACTTGTTAAATGCCCACATACGTTCAATATTATAATTTAATTTGGCGAAATTAGCAATAAATTCAATCTACAATTTTTATTTTGTATATTACAGGCTAATATTTTATGTGTTAGAACATGAATTACTCTAAAAAAGGCTGGGTTTCAGATTATTTGGCAATCAGGGAGCGTGAATTTAGTGAAGAAATTTTGAATGAAAAATTCAAAAAAGGTTTACATCCTGATCAAACACTTTATAGTCTCATACAACCCACAGGAATAATGTATGGCTATCCTCTAAAAAATTTGGCAGGAACGGAAAATATAGATAGTGATTCCAAGGTCAGACTTCTGCTAATCGATACGCTTTTAGAAAGTTATGTTTTATTCAGAAACAGAGATTTAAAGAACAATATTCCTTTCAACACAATTCTTACTGAAGGTATTATTCAGGTTGGCTTGTTTTACAATGCTGTGTACCCTGAATTATATACCAATGTAAAAACATTGTTTGGCCAAAAAATTGAACCTGCAGTTATCGTGGAAAGAATATTGGAAAAAAGGATTGATTTAGGTAGTAAAAATAACTTTTGGTCTGGGTTTTTCCATAATAGTCTATTGTTTTTAGACATCTATTTTTTCCGACAGTGGATTCACACCCCCAATACAAAAATTATTGTAGATTATTTGAAAAGCCAACGTGATGATATCAGGTCAAACGTCATCAAAGTCATGTCGGCAGCCGCATATGCTAATCACAATATTGAACCCGAAGAAAGAAGGCTTTTCGAATATTTTATAAATTCATTGAAGTTACCTTCGGAAAAGAAAAAAGAAGCTAAGGATTTTTTCGAAAAAGGGTATAGTATTAATGAATTAACTATTCCACAGGATGAAAGTTGGATTTTGAGAAAGTATTTTCTTGAGTTGTCTATCCTCACTGCGTGGGCTGATCGTAGGGTGGAAAGTATTGAAATTGAATTTCTGGAAATACTAAATAGTAGATTGGGATTTAATCCTGAAGATCTCGAAAGCAGTATGATTGCTGTAGAGGGATTTGTTTTGAATTATTGGGATGAAATGGATGAACTTCAAAGTAAAAAAGAGTACGAAGAGGTTTCACATCATTATATTGAAAGATTGGAAAGAATAGTTTCGAAAAACAGGGATCGTTTATATCAGGAAGTGTATGATCGGGGGAGCCTGTTAAAATTGATAAAAAAGGCGAAAACCAGCGAGGTAACTGAAAAGGAAATGAATTTTATTAAAGATCAGTTGATAGATTCTTTTGAATCATTGCCAGCTTTTGAAATTGTAGCCCTCCCAAGAAATTTTTTAACTTTCGATGTTCTTATGGAGATACTCCCTGATGATTTTTTTAAGGGAATGTAACCCGGATTCAATGCCGTTAGGTTAAGAGGAAAGCAGCATTAAAATTGTAATAATTACCATTTTTTAGCAACGCCAATGACCCTGTAGGGGTCACCTATAATAACACCGTGTCGAAGACGCGGTGAAAGATGTGATTATACAACCGACCCTGTAGGGGTCGCCCAATGAAGATTCAATACCAAGATTGATTGCATAACGATTTAGGCGACCCCCCTACAGGGTCGATTGTCGCTTCGTGCCTTTTTCCCCGGGTCAAATTTCCAACAAGTCGGAAATTTGACCCGGGGTTATTGTTGGGTGACCGCCCTACGGGGGTCATAAATATGTTTAATCCCTTAACTTAACGGCATTGAACCCGGATTATTCATGAAAATTGTTAAATCCAAACCTTAGTACCCTCAGAACAATTTTTACAAATATCTATTTCTGCCCTTTTTTTGAAAAGTTGTTCCCTGAACATTTGGTAGGGCTCACCAAACCAAATGTCCTTAAATGAGGATGAGGATAAATTCCCCATTATATATTTGGCATCTTTATCAAAGCAGCAAGGCACAATGTCACCGTCCCATGTCATAACACAGGAGTGCCACATTCTCCAACAATGATTAAAAAAAGAGTTGTTGATTTTCAAAGTAGGTGAAAGGCTATTTTTTACATACCTTGAGTATTCAGGATTGTCAGGAATCAAGGCGTCGGCTTGTTCTGCATCGTAGATTTGGGCCGTTTTTAAAATGAGATTATCTACTCCCCAGCTTCTTGCCATTTTTTTTATTTGAGGAATTTCTTGTTCATTATGTTTGAAAACAATGAATTGAACTTCAATATAGGGATTTTTCTTTCTTAGTCTTTTTTTAGCTTCTACTAAATTTTCAATACCTTCCACAACCTTTTCCAGATCGCCATTGATTCTGTATTTTTCATAAGATTCCTGAGTAGTGCCGTCTACGGAGATAATCAATTTGTCTAATCCCGATTTCACTGTTTCTTCCGCCGACTTTTTATCGAGAAAATGCGCATTGGTAGAAGTACTGGTAAATATTTTGTGATGATTGGCAGTTTTGACAAAATCGAAAAAATGAGGATTAATAAAAGGCTCCCCCTGAAAGTATAAAGTAAGGTAAATTAATGTATCTTTCACTTCCTTCATCACCCTATTGAAAGTTTCAGGTTTAAGATTTCCCGTTGGTCGGGTAAACTGTTTTAACCCGCTGGGGCATTGGCTGCACCCCAAATTACAAGCCGTAGTAGGTTCAATAGACATGCTTATAGGCATCCCGGCAATTTTGGGTTTTGAAAGAACTCTGGATTGGTAATAGCTGGCAACTATTTTAGCAGCATTAACCGATTTTTTTAGGTTTGTGTAGTAGATAATATCTTCAAATCCTCTCATATACTTTCAAAGTTGTAAAAAATTAATGGAAGATTGTAAAGAGATGGACACAGGTTTTTAAATTGCGGGATGAAACATATTTTTATTTTGCTAATCCTGGTTGTATTTTCAATGTTTGCCTTTGGGGAAACCATTGAGTTATCACACCGGGCAAAAATTAATGTAGTTACTTGTGGCCCCGGGCAAGGGGAGCTCTATGAAGCTTTTGGGCACAGTGCTTATCATGTTTTTGACCCGGCAAACGGTATTGATTATATCTATAATTATGGGGTTTTTGATTTCGACCAGCCTAATTTTTATCTGAATTTTGCACGTGGCTATCTGAATTATAAACTCGACAGACAAGAATATAGCATGTTTGTGGAGTACTACATTTATTTTAACCGAAGTGTAGTAGAGCAGGAACTCAATTTGAATAAAGAAGAGAAGCAGAAATTATTTGAATTTTTGGAGAACAATTTCAAACCAGAAAATCAATATTATTATTACGATTATTTTTACGATAACTGTGCTACCCGTATCCGTGATGCACTGAGTAGTGCCTTAGACGATCGTGTTTCCTATTATGAAGGGTATGTGAATGATACAAAGACGATACGTGAACTTACAGACGATCATTTAAAATATCAACCTTGGGGGGATTTGGGTATCGACATTTGTCTGGGTTTACCTATGGATAAAGTGGCAACACCATTTATGTATATGTTTCTTCCTGATTATATTTATAAAGCATTTGAAAAGGCTACGATTAAAGAAAAGGATGGAGTTGAGAAGCCTTTGGTATTGAATACGTATGAAATATTTAATGCCCGGCCTCAGGAGATTGAAGTTGCGTTTTTTACTCCATTGAAGACCTTTTGGCTTGTTTTTCTACTGTTTTTGCTTGTTTTTGTGATAGAATGGAAGAAAAACCTCTATTTCCGATGGGTGGATATCATTTGGTTTTCGGTCTTGGGTTTGTTGGGCTTGTTTCTACTTTTATTGTGGTTTGGCACCAATCATTTGGCCGCAGCGGGCAACCTGAATTTGTTGTGGGCCTGGCCCTTGTATTTGCTGGGTTTGTTTTATCTGATAAAGAAACAGGAAAGAAAGTTATATATATTTTATCGATATCATGGTTTTTTGGCCTTGCTGGTGGTGGTGATGTGGTTTTTCATTCCCCAGGATATGCACACGGCTTTTTTCCCGTTGGCTTTGGTGTCGTTACTGCGCAGTTATAGAATACAAAATCATTTTAAGAATGCTGCTTGATTCCTTTACTGAAAGTAAGATTGAGGCAGGTTGTGATGAGGCTGGAAGAGGGTGTTTGGCAGGCCCGGTGGTTGCGGCAGCTGTTATCTGGCCGCGAGGCGTTTATTATGAAGAAATTAACGACAGCAAGAAACTTACTAAGTCAAACAGGGAGCGTTTGATTGATCTTATTAAAAGAGAGGCTATAGATTTTGCTGTAGCAGAAGTAGACAATGTAGAGATTGACAGGATCAATATATTAAATGCCTCCTATTTAGCTATGAATAAGGCTGTTGGCAAATTAAAGCAGAAACCAGAATTGTTGCTGATTGATGGTAATCGTTTTTGTGGAAATGAAACAGTGCCTCATGAGTGTGTGATCAAAGGCGATGGCAAATACCTTTCTATTGCTGCGGCATCTATTTTAGCAAAAGTTTATAGGGACGAGTTGATGGAAAGGATGGCAATGGAACACCCCGAATATAATTGGGAGCAAAACATGGGTTACCCCACACCTTTTCATAAAGAAGCCATTTATAAGTATGGGATTACAACATATCACCGCCGCACTTTTTTGCGAAAAATGGATCAGTTAAAGTTGTTTTAGGGTTAAGACCCAGTCCTTCACTACATTCCCGATTCATGAATCATGATACTGGAATCGGGAAACCTCACCACCCTTCACTGCGTTTCGGATGGTATAGAAACATCTATTCATTTCAACTTGAAAGTTGATCAATAACCCATCCCCATCCTTTCAAACAAACCCCTCCGGAATGCTACATAACTTCCTACTATCATAATCCATAAATAAAATGGCTGTTTTCACCCGTGCTATCTCTATGCTGTCTGATTTTCGAACCATTCCATAAAACATATCAAAACCCATTTTATGTATATTGTCTATCCCTATTTGCACTGTGAGCAAATCACCATAAAAAGCCTCCCCTCGAAACATAATTGCGGCGTCGGCCATTATCATACCAGCATTGTTGGGAAAGTCCAACTCGTGTTTGTAGCCTTTCGACCTTAAATAACGCATCCTCGCTTCGTGAGCAATGCCTAAAATCTTATCATTTCCTAAGTGATTGCCATAGTTTATGTCGGTTATAGCCACCTGATATTCGGTAGTATATAAAACTTCATCAGGGAGATTAAATTTTATCCTCATTGTATTTTTTAAAATTATTGGAGTGGAAAGTAGGCACTAAAGGTAATAAATCCATATCAATTTTATTTTTCCAACGGCCAGCTTTGTGGAAAAGTTAGCGGATTGTAAAAACATTTTCACATACAAATAAATGGAAAAGGCATGACAGAATGACGCAGTATATTTAAATTCAGCCTTAAAATATGTCAATTTTGCATAATAAATCAAAAAAAATGAAGTGGTAATAAATTTGAGAGAGAATGTTAAACAAATAGGTTGATATGAATTTCGAAAAATTTACCATAAAGGCTCAAGAGTCCGTGCAGAAGGCCATGGAGATTGCGCAGTTGGCAGGTCAGCAATCTATTGAACCTGCGCATATTCTAAAGGGTTTACTCCTTTCAGATGAACATGTATTTTCATTTATATTCAATAAAAATGGAGTTGACAAGGAAAGGATTTCAAATATTTTAGACAAGATTATAGAAGGATATCCGAAAGTTGCCGGAGGGTCTCCCTATTTGTCGAGGGAGGCAAATTCTGTAATTACCAATGCGCAAAAAGAAGCCGAAAAATTCAAGGATGAATTTATTTCTGTAGAGCATTTGTTTTTGGCCATTCTTTCAGAGAAAGATAAGGCTGGTCAAGTGTTGAAAGATGCAGGGTTTAGTCGTGACGCATTACTAAAAAGTATGGAGGAGTTACGTGGGGGTTCAAAAATAACAGATCAAAACGCCGAAGGGAAATATAAAAGTCTGGAAAGGTATTCCCGCAACTTGAATGACATGGCCCGTAAAGGTAAAATAGACCCTGTTATAGGCAGGGATGATGAAATAAGAAGGGTACTTCAAATATTGAGTCGTCGTACTAAAAATAACCCAATACTTTTGGGTGAGCCGGGGGTAGGAAAAACGGCCATAGTAGAGGGCATGGCACAAAGAATTGTAAATGGAGACGTTCCTGAAAACCTTAAAAGCAAAACAATTATATCCCTTGACATGGGGCTGCTAATAGCCGGGGCAAAATATAAAGGGGAGTTTGAGGAACGGTTAAAAGCAGTCATTAAAGAAGTGGGAGATTCCAATGGGGAAATTATTTTATTTATTGATGAGATTCACACGCTAATAGGAGCAGGAGGAGGTGGAGAAGGTGCTATGGATGCAGCTAATTTATTGAAACCTGCACTAGCTAGGGGGGAATTGCATGCAATAGGTGCAACAACCCTAAAGGAGTACCAAAAATATATGGAGAAAGACAAAGCTTTGGAGCGTAGATTCCAGAGTGTTATGATTGATGAACCCACTCCTCAAGACTCGATTTCCATTCTTCGTGGGATTAAAGACAAATACGAACTGCATCATGGTGTACGTATAAAAGATGATGCAGTAATTGCCAGTGTAGAACTTTCCCATAGATATATTTCAGATCGTTTTTTGCCTGATAAGGCTATCGATTTGATGGATGAAGCCGCATCTAAATTGAGGTTGGAACTAGACTCCATGCCAGAAGAACTCGATGAACTACAAAGGAGGATCATGCAGCTCGAGATAGAGCGTGAGGCTATTCGCCGGGAAAAAGACAAAGAAAAAGAAAAGGCACTTTCCGAAGAGCTTTCCCACTTGAATGAAAAGAGAAATGAACTTAAAGCCCAATGGGAAAATGAAAAAAGCATTGTAACGGGCATCCGGAAGGAAAAGGAGAATATTGACAAAATGAAATTTGATGCCGAGCAGGCAGAAAAGGCCGGTGATTATGGTTTAGTGGCCGAAATCCGCTACGGAAAGCTTGTTGATGCGCAGAATAAATTAGAGGAACTCAACCAAAAAATGCATGAAAGAAAAGGGGAAAGAACGCTTCTAAAAGAGGAAGTAGATAGTGAAGACATCGCCGAGATAGTGGCACGCTGGACAGGTATTCCTGTTTCCAAGATGCTTCAAAGTGACAGGGAGAAATTACTTTATTTGGAGGATGAATTGTCAGGGCGCATTGCCGGACAGGAGGAGGCTATTTCTGCTTTATCTGACGCAGTGCGCAGAAGTAGAGCGGGTTTGCAAGATCCTCGCAGGCCGATAGGTTCATTCATTTTTATGGGAACTACCGGTGTAGGAAAAACAGAATTATCGAAAGCATTGGCAGAATATCTTTTTAACGATGAAAATGCAATGGTGCGAATAGATATGTCTGAATATCAGGAGCGTCACTCGGTGAGCCGACTTGTAGGAGCGCCTCCAGGTTATGTTGGTTATGATGAGGGTGGGCAGCTCACTGAGGCGGTAAGAAGAAAGCCTTACAGTGTAATTTTGTTGGATGAAATAGAAAAAGCACATCCGGATGTGTTCAATATTTTGCTACAGGTT
>JAOUKG010000749.1 GCA_029882725.1 Cyclobacteriaceae bacterium | reverse complement strand
CGATGTCAAATTAAACCTATACGGTTCGCTCTCTATCCCCCGAAATAATCCAAATTATTTTGGTGAACTCTATGCAGAATACAACTTCACAAAAGAAATTTTGAGAGGCAGTCTTCATTCTAATATAATGTTACCTGCCCAAACAGGCAGTATCATTTTGGCAAAAGAAATGAAGATGGAATACTATTCTGATAAAAATGGGTATTCAATGTCATCTACAAACATTCAAGCCACTGTACTGGGACTTATGGAATTCAGTGGAACCTTCGATTTCACAAAACCAACCCAAGGTGTCCTTACGGGAATTGCCTCCGGCTCGCTGACAATGGAACAAGATTACAAGGTGGCTGCCGATATTGTAGTAGGAGATATTGAAGCAGGTTTAGAACTGAAATTCGAAGCTTTAACGCAGCTAAAAATTACTGAGACAGATATATCAGGAGAATTCAGTTCAACAATTGAAGGAACAGCCTATTTACAGTTTTCCAATTCACTGCTTGGCACTACACGCTTAGGAGCGAGCTATTCCGGTGAAGCTGAATTTAAAAGAGAAAACCAAATCAATACCCTTACAGGAAACTTCATTCTTCAGTTTGAGGCCATGGGCAAAAATATATCACATCAGGAAAATATAAACCTTACTCTATAAATCAAAATCAACGCATAAATGAAATTAAAAACAATACACCAAATCGGATTGCTGCTAATCTCAACGTTCTATTTTACACACGCTTCAAAAGGTTTCGACAAGAAATATGATAATAAATATCCGGAACATTCGGCTGTTAATTGGAAGTCAACATTTCACTTTCCCCAAAATCTAACCACGACTCTTTATGCTGAATATGACAAAAACACTATAAAATTAGCATTTTTACCTGATTTTTGGCCCCAAGGGCTTAACAGCTATTATATCCGTCAGAAAATAAATGGTGAATGGCTAAACCTGCATTCGGAAAAAATATCACCCCGGATCGAATATAAATCATCCATAAAAACGCTTTCGGATCCTGAATTTAGAAATAAACGAAATAAAATAGAAGCCAAACGCGATTCCTTGATCGACTTAGGACAACTTAAAGAAATCCGCTCAGAGGTTTTAATTACAGCTCTATCAGACCCCACACAGGCCATGGCCATCCAAATGTTTCTAAGCAGGGATTTTGACTTACTCCTGGCCAGCGGATTGGGATTTCAATTTAATTTGGATCCAAAATCTACCGAAATAGCACTTTTCAATTCGGACACAGCCTACCCACAACCCTTGGCAAGTTTAGTACTTAAGGATGTACTTCCGGTTGAGTATTCATTGCCTATTACAAGTAGCATCAAAAGAACGGGAAAAAATATTGAAGTAAAGTGGCAGGTACCTGTTGCCGAATACGATCGATGGAAAGTACTTATTGGATTTAATATATACAGAAAAGAAGAGGGGGTTTTAGATAAAATAAACTCAGTTCCAATCTGGATGAACCGCAGTGATAGTCTGGGATTTCTTTATCACAAAGAAAAGTTAAAAACAGACAGCCTGGAAGTGGAATATAGTATCAGACCTGTGTCTTTATTTAATTCTGAAGGCAAATCCACAAAAATCATATCCACCCCATCAACGGAGAAAAGCGGAAAAGTAATTTATGATATAAGTATTGAAAATCACCCTGATACCGGTTTCCCATCGCTCAAATGGTCAACAGATAAACCTTCAGAAATGCTTACTATTGAAACAAAGGAGGGTTCTGCAAAACCCTGGCTTGAATTAATCTCCATCAATGCCTCAGCAAAAGAGTTTCATGATATTCCCCTGTATTCATCCAAACCCGCCCCGGAAGCAGTATTATATCGATTCCGTTATTATAAAAACAACGAAGTTGAATACTCTCCCACTTTAAGTTATATAAAAGAAAATTCTGCTATTCCCCCTCCCCGATTAAAACAGCCAACACTTGAAAATTCAGGCAGCAATTATCATGTTAATCTAAGTTGGGAATTCCCCCAATCTGTTAGTTGGTTACGAGGCTTTCAAATTCACACATCTTCAACCACCGACACCCTGTTTTTCAGCGAATCATCCATAGAAATCCTTCAGGGCAACCAGTACGCCTACTCAATTCCCTCAAACTTCAGTGACACCTTAAAAATAGCATTGACCACACTTTCCAAAGATGGCAGAGTCTCGGCGCTCAGTAATGTCCGAAAAATATACATTCCTTCTATGCACCTGCCTGAAGTAATTATAAACAAAACGCAAAGTGCCGTTGATCAACTGATATTGCAATGGGATTATCCCGATCTACCGGATATTGAAGGGTTTCACATTTATAAAAATAATGTGTTGATTTATACAGCCAATGAGAATGAAAGACAAGCTATTCTAAAAAAAACAGACAAGG
>JAOUKG010000750.1 GCA_029882725.1 Cyclobacteriaceae bacterium | reverse complement strand
CATGAATATCATTTCTAAATAACCCTTCCTGAATTCCCCTTTTCAGATTTAAGGTAATATCCCTCATGATAAAATCCTCTTTATGCTTAAGGAAAATGTTCCATGCTTCCGGATAGTACCGTTGCATATCGTAAATTACGCGTACATCAAGATTTTCAAAAATATGGTTGATCAAACCCATTAACTGTATCAACTCATCTACAGCATCTTTTGATTTTGCCGACACCTGCTGATGTGCATCATTCTGATCACTTAAAAAATTTTCTGTGATGCGATTTATAATTTCCTTTTTGTTTGGATAAAACTCATACAAGGTTTTCTTAGACATGCCCAAGTCGGCAGCAATCTCGTCCATGGTTACATTTTTCAGCCCATATCTAAAAAAAAGATCCCTTGCGTTGTTTAATATTCTACTTTCTACTTCCACTCTAATAAATTTCACACAAAACTAAGAAAACTTTTAATGTTGCAAAAGTTTCCATATTACATACGTTTAGAACGAGAAATAGTTTTGAAAAAAAGTTATTACGATCTGTTAGGAAGAGTTATTACAATTTGAGTGAATTCAAATTGTACAGAATTAATTTCGATAGTTCCATTGAGCTTATCTACGGCCTCTTTTACTATATATAACCCCAGTCCGGAGCCATTACTATCATCATTGGCTCTATAAAACATTTTGAACACATTTTTTATTTGATCTCGTGGTATTCCGCACCCATTATCCCACAATTCAATAACTGTGAAATCATCAACACACTTTACACTAATATCCAAATGAGGATCACCCTTTTTCAAATCAGCATATCTAAAGGAATTTGAAATTAGGTTATTGAAAATTACCCTTAACCTTGATTCGTCACAAAAACATAAATTAGATTCCTGCACTTTTATCTCTGTTCTTATTCTTGTAGCATTATAGCTAAGTGAAATCAAGGTATCATTGATAATTTTATTGAAATCAATTTCTGAATAATTTAGATCTATCCGATTGTTTCTGGAATAATTTAGAATATCCTGAATATATTGATCCATTCTAACCAAGCTGGCTTTGATCATATTCATGTATTTTTCGGCATTTTCCTGTTTTTCTAAATTATAAACATTTATTATGCCCAGAGAAGAACTTATTGGAGCCCTTAGATCATGTGAAACCTTGTATACAAAATTATCTAGTTCTTCATTCATCTTTTTAAGTTGAATATTCTGACCTGACAATTTATTGGTTTGGGCTGCAATAAGCTTATTTAACCTTTGGTTTATTAAAAACAATACGAGTACCACTACAAAAACTAAAAGCACAATAAAACCAGACCAAAACATTACCTTTTGGGAAAGTCTATCAGACTTTTCTATATAATCTTCCATTAAAAGACCCTCCATTTCAAAACTTGGAGATATAATTTCAGCTTGTTTCATTTGATTTACCATTACACTCCATCTACCCGGATTACTATTACCCAGCTTAACTACATCTGGCATCATCAAATCACGAATTTCATAATATTGTGACATCAAAAAACCTCGTTCTGTAGTAGGTGCATACTTGCTCTGAATCAGTGTGGTAATTTCATTGGGATTATTCAAAGCATATTCCCAGCCTTTCAAAATTGCCCTTTTCATCGCCTGAACCCGGAGGGGGTGGTTCTCAATTTCTTTTTCAGAAGTATAAAGACAATCTCCGTAAAAGTCCACTCCGTAGTGTATAGGCCTCAGAATCCGAATACTGTCGGGATAAGGCATTCGACCAATTTCTATTGTATAGTCAGTTATTGCATCGGCATCACCTGTTAAAAATGCTTCTTTATTCCATTTTGTAACAAAATTTGCGGAAGAAGGGTCAATTCCTTCAAAATTCATCATCACTGTGAGTTCTGGATATAAATCTTTGGCCACAATAATTTTTTTCTCCTTCAAATCTTGGGGGTGTCGAATATTACTCTTCTTTTTTACGAAAAGAGCACAGGAAGTGTGTTGATATATTGGAGCCATAATTACCAATGGAAATCCTTCTGCCCTTTTTTGAATAATTCTTGAGTTGGCAACAGAATAAACACCTTGATTTTCAACAACCATTTTATAAACATCCAAGGGCTTAATAATAGTTTCAATTTCAACCTTCAAACCTTCTTCAGCAAAGAAACCCTTTTCAAGGGCCGCATATACCCCGGCAAACTCAAAAGAAGGATGCCACTTCACAATAAATTGCACGGTATCACCCGACTGCGCATTGACAGAAGTTACAACAAAATAAAATAATATAAATAGTAAATTTTTAAACAAATCAAGCTGTTTTTTATGAAATTTGTTTTAGATAAATATATATAAAACTAAATAAAAGCAAAAATAAAAGTCCTAAAATGGCCAACCATTTCAACCATGTTGGAGGC
>JAOUKG010000748.1 GCA_029882725.1 Cyclobacteriaceae bacterium | reverse complement strand
CAAATTACCAATTATCTTATTGATGAAATTGACCTTCCCGATATGCCTTATGTGGTTGAGGCCAGTTCAAAACTCTTACCAATTTTCAAAGATGGTTTCTTACAAGGCAATACACTCACAACTCCAGGCTTTTACGCTGCTCAAGGCAGACAAGTTCGGATACCAATAAAATACCCTAAATTAATTGATCAGTTAATGTGTTTTCATAAAAATGACTTTTGGATAAGTAATTTAGAAATGGAAACTGCTACTTTTTACGCTTTTGCACGTATTATGGGCCATCATGCTATTAACATAAGTGCAGTTACAGACAACTTTGTAAAATCAAAAACAGTTAAAAAACCGACAAGAGTTTTCAATACTTTAATAAAAAAGGTACTTGGAATAATTCAGGATTCTGACTTATGATTATACATTCCAACGATATTTTGCTTGTAGAAACCCGGATCATAGTTGTTGTAAAAACCACTTAATATCCTGTGTGCTATATGCGACAAGATAAGTTCTTCATCCGTTTTTCCCTCCTTGCCTATCCAAAACACTCTTTTAGGATGGCGTTTCATGTCCTTTACATACTCAGATGCCTTTCTATATTGATCATCTGTAAATATCAATTTAAAAGTAGTCTCAACGCTGTTCATACTTAAAGATTTTAATAGAGATTTAATACATATTTACCGCCCCATATTATTTCCTGTAAACTTAGTACAAGTCTAATGCCATTATTTTATCTTTGATTTAAATTCAAAATTTAAACATTTTTGTAATTATTATGCTCGTTAGCGATCATTTATTGTGCGATAACGAATACTTCACTCTATCTTCGACAAAACAATTTATTTAAATATTTTTGCATAAATTCCAATAGATGAACGAACCCTTTATTTATTCTCTTCCTAATGGCATCAGGATAGTCCATAAAGAATTAAGTAATACGAAAGTAATGCACTGCGGCATCGTTTTAGATATTGGTAGTCGTGACGAAAACGAATCTCAAAAAGGTCTCGCCCATTTTTGGGAGCATATGGCTTTCAAAGGCACAAGCAAAAGAAAGGCTTTTCATATTATCAATCGACTAGACAGTCTGGGTGGAGAACTCAATGCTTTCACAACGAAAGAGAAAATTTCTTTCTATGCTTCTATTATGGATATCCATTTTGAAAAAGCAATTGAACTTTTGAAAGATATTACCTTTGATTCAACTTTTCCCCTGAAACAAATTGAAAGGGAAAAAGGGGTTATTCTTGAAGAAATGTCAATGTACAAAGATAGCCCGGAAGATGCGCTTCATGATGAATTCGACGAGGTGATTTTTGGAGATCATCCTTTAGGTTATAATATACTTGGAACTTCCGAAAGTGTAAGTGGTTTTTCCCAGCAGGATTTCAAAACTTTCCTACAGGAAAACTTCGACACTTCAAGAATTGTATTTACATCTATTGGAAACCTTTCTTTTAAAAAGGTGAAATATCTTGCAGAAAAATATTTTGGGGATATTCCAACTATTTCAGCCAAATCACATCGAAAGAATTTTAAAATTTATGCTCCAAATGAACGCATTATAGAAAAGCCGATAAATCAGGTTCATTGTTCAATGGGAAGGACGGCTTACCCTTTCGCTCATAAAAAAAAACATATACTCTTTATGCTTAACAATATATTGGGTGGCCCTGCTATGAATAGTAGACTCAATATGTCACTCAGAGAGCGAAAAGGATTCGTTTATTCCATAGAATCGTCATATACTCCCTATGAAGATACCGGTTTGTTTGGTATTTATTTTGCAACCGACCCTTCTTCTGTTGATAAAGGAATCAAAAATATTTGGAAAGAGCTCAATTTATTAAAGGAAAAAAAACTTGGAATAAATCAAATAAAATCAGCAAAAGAACAACTAATGGGCCAAATAGCGATAAGTGAAGAAAGAAATATCAGCTTTATGTTAATGATGGGGAAGAGTCTTCTTGAAATAGATCGGGTTGAAACCTTGCCTGAAATTTTTGAGAAAATAAAAAGTATTTCAGAAACTGATCTCATGGAGGTAGCGACAGAATTGTTTAATAAAAATGAGTTTAGTACTTTACTATATACAACACAAAAATAATGGATTTTTTACCTGACAACATTTCAGAGTATGCTGAAAAACATACCCAAAATGAAAGTGAATTACTCCAAAAACTAAATAGGGAAACCTACGCTAAAGTTATTATGCCCAGAATGTTATCAGGGCATCTTCAGGGACGGCTTTTATCGATGATTTCAAAAATGATCAGACCTTCAGCCATTCTTGAAATAGGCACTTTTACAGGTTACTCTGCCATTTGTCTTGCCGAAGGTCTTCCAGAACATGGTAAAATCATTTCTATTGATGTCAATGAAGAATTGGAATTTTGG
>JAOUKG010000747.1 GCA_029882725.1 Cyclobacteriaceae bacterium | reverse complement strand
ATATGGGTGATAAGATTATAGTATTAGCTAGTTTTCTAAATTATGTATACAATAATCTTATCACCCATATCCCTTGGCATGGATTCAGGTTGTTCTTTCTTCGTTTATTTAATAAAAAGATAGATTCAAGCGCTAAAATACTTATGCATGTACGCATATTGTGTTTTTGGGATGTTGTGATTGGCAAAAATGTAGTAATCAATCAATATTGTTTGTTGGACTGTCGTAAATATCCAGTGATTATTGAACATAATACAGATATTGGCCCTTATACTCGAATTTGGACATTAGGGCACGATCCCGATGATAATGAACATGGTGTAATTGGCGGTGAAGTGAGGATAGGTCATCATGTTTGGATTGCTTCTGGGGTTACCATCTTACCGAATATAACTTTAGGAGATGGTTGTGTTATAGCAGCCGCAGCTGTAGTACATAAGTCAGTAGAACCAAAAAAAATTGTCGCTGGAAATCCAGCAAGAGAAGTGCGTAAACGAAAAAATTCATTGAATTATCAATTAGCTTTTACTCCAATTTTTGAATAACTCTAAAATAATCCTCTCCCATTCCGGCAAACAACATTCCTACCATGTAGCCAAAGCCATGCAGGATTTAGGGATTCTTGATGGTTTTTATACCAGCAGCTACGTAAAACAGAAATGGATACAGGAATTACTAACCCGGTCCGGCAACAAATTTTTCACACGTCGATTTCGAGAAGGCTTAAGTGGAGAGATTGTTCACCCTCACTGGAGGTTTGAACTTAAGGAAATACTCTATGCCCGCATCTATGGAAATGTTCCCAAAACACAACATGCCGTATATGATCGGGACGCGAAGTTCGACCAGTACATGGCTCAAAAACTTCCCCATTTAAGTGGGGATATCTTTTGGGGGTTTCAGGGCAGTTGCCTCCATAGTCTCCGGTCTGCGCTTCAGGCAGGTAAAAAAGCCGTGGTCGAGCTGGCCACCGCTCACGTGACAGCAGCAAAAATAATATTGGGGGAAGAACAAAAATTGCACCCGGAATGGGCTGACAGCTTTGATAACCTCGAGTTTCCAGCTCCTTATGAAAAACGATTGAGAGAGGAACCCCACCAGGCGGATGTGGTTATTGCAGCATCAAAATTTACCCGTCAAACTTTGCTGGATGATGGGGTAGGGGAAGGAAAAATAAAATATTTGCCCTTGGGTTTTGAAATTGATTATATACCCTATCATAAGAAAGAATTTAAATCTAGAAAAAGGCCTTTACGTTTACTTTATGTAGGTAGGATTACGCAAAGAAAAGGTATAAAATACTTGCTTGAAGCCATGAAGGGTTTTGATAAGAGCGAGGTGGAATTACATATTATCGGTTTCGTACATGGCAACGGTGATGCGCTCAAAGAGTATGCTGGGTTATTCACCCTCCATCCTCCTTTACAGCAATATGAGCTTTTTAAAAAATATGCAGAATACGATGCCCTGGTCTTGCCTTCTGTGTTTGAAGGGTTTGGCCTAGTGATTCTGGAAGCCATGGCTGCTGGTCTCCCTGTAATAACCACTCCCAACACCATGGGGCCTGAATTGATTGTAAATGATGAAAATGGGTATATCGTTCCTATTCGTGATATTGACAGTATAAAAGTGGCGATTCAGAACCTATTGAATAAAAACGAGGAAGAAAGGATGGTCATGGCAGATGGCGCACATAATGCTGCCCTCCAATATTCATGGGATGCCTATGCAGCCAATTTAGCGGTGTTGCTTAATGAATTTTAGTTGTCCCCTAAAAGGGAAATTTGGACTTGAAAACATATAATGACTACTAAAATATTTGTTATTTGGGACCGAATCGGAGATTACCACAGAGCTCGTCTAAAGGCACTTGGAGGACTTGTTGGGATGGATAATCTTATTGCGGCTGATCTGGGAGGCGTGGATAAGCTCTATGCTTGGGAAAATTCTACCAATACTCCTTACCAACACGTTCAGTTGTCTAATAAACCTGTAGAGAAAAGTGATGCTTTCCATCGATTAAGAAACTTTTTAAGAATTCTTAATCAAACAAAAATCAAAATGGTTTGCCTGTCCGGCTATGGAAGATTGGAATATTTGTTATTTATCATTATTTCACGTCTCTATGGTAAAAAGGTATTGATTTTTGCTGAATCTTGGTATGGAAACAATAAGGTAGTCAATTATGTAAAAGGACAGTTTCTAAAAACATTTGTTCATTATTTCTTCGTCTCCGGCTCCCGTGCCCGCAACCATTTCCACCAAAAATTAGGCATTCCCCTTTCCCGTATACGTACAGGCTACAGCGTAGTTGATAATAACCACTTTTCCCCCCACAACCCCACAACTCAACCCCTCAACCCCTCCTCAACCCCTCAACAGCTAAACCCTCTAA
>JAOUKG010000745.1 GCA_029882725.1 Cyclobacteriaceae bacterium | reverse complement strand
CTTGTAGAGCTTATGGGTGGACGAATTTCAGTAGAAAGTACCGAGGGAAAGGGTAGTGAATTTGCTGTAGAAATCCCCATCAACTGGTATGGGGAAGAAAAGAAAAGGAAGGAAGATATTTTAGAAAATAAAAAGTTGAATTTCGGGAAAGCTACTTTGTTGGTAGTTGATGATGTGAAATATAACAGGTTATTAATAAAGGCCTATTTTAAGAAAACCCAGGTTGATGTGCTTATGGCGGAAAGCGGTCGGGAGGGTATTGATTTAGCTATAAAACATAAACCGGATTTAATATTAATGGATTTGCAGATGCCTGAGATGGACGGTGATATGGCCTGCAGAGAATTAAGAAATAACCCCATTACCAAAGAGATTCCCGTAATTGCATTTACAGCTTCTATTACATCTGATCGTGGATATATGAAAAGTGGACTTTTTGATGATGTGCTTATCAAGCCGGTATCAGAAGAAGATATTGATCAGGTTTTGTCGAACTTTTTAAGGTTGAATGACAATTCTTTATCACAACAACAGAAAACCTTAGGTGAAGCAAATGGGATGAACTCTTTGGAAATTGAAAAGGCAATACAATACATCAATGATAATTTTAAAGAGAGAATAAGAACTTTATCAGAAGCCGTGGAAATAGGGCAAATGGAAGTTTTACTTCATGATTTAAATGAATATATGAAGTTTTCAAATTCAGAGATATTGATGGAGTATTATTTAAATCTAAAGTCGGCATATTCTGATTTTGATATTAATTTATTGACAAAACTTTTAAAGGAATTTCCGGTTCTTGTTGAGGACATACAAAAACAATTTCAAACCAAAGATTAAATGGAGCATAAAAAGGAATTCAGGAGTAGGATTTTGGTAATAGACGATCAGCCCAATAATTTAAAATTAGTTTCTTCTTTGTTGAAAAAAAAGTATGAAGTGTTTTTGTCAATGGATGGGAATATTGGTTTGGAAATAGCCAAGGAAAAAAAGCCCGACCTTATACTGCTTGATATAATGATGCCTGGGATAAATGGCTTTGATGTTTGTAAAAAACTGAAAGAGGATAGTGTTACTTCTGAAATTCCAGTTATTTTTCTTACAGCAAAAAATGAGGATGATGACATTCAAAGGGCTTTTGATCTGGGCGGGGTTGATTATATTATTAAACCCATCAGATCTGTAGAATTATATGCGCGTATAAACACACACCTTTTGATTTATCATCAACAAAGGGATTTGAAAAAACTGAACTCTGAAATCAACGCTCTAAATTTGGGCCTGGAGGAAAAGGTTCAAATTAGAACGAATAAGCTAAATTTCACACTTTCTAACCTTCAAAAAAGAAATGATGCTTTGTATCAATTTTCCAGCATAATTTCTCATAACCTAAGGGGACCAGTGGCTTCGATACTTGGATTGTCTGAAATTCTGAATATAGAGGAAACGGATTCTTCAAATAAGGAAGAGATTTTTAAACATGTGGTAGGTTTGACAAAAAATTTAGATTCGATAGTAAGGGATTTGACTAAAATAATGGAAGTCAGGGATCAGAATAATTTAGAACTAACTAAAGTGGATTTAAGGGAAGTTATTACTTCAGTTCAAAATAGGTATAAAAATGAATGTGAATCAAATGGAGTTGAGTTCCTTTTTAAATGCGACGATAATTTAAAGGAAGTCTTTACTGAAGTTTCCTACATCGAGAATGTTCTTTCATTGTTGGTTTCAAATGCAATAAATTACAAAAAGAGTGAGGCTGATGCTTTTGTGATAGTAAAAACAGAAAAACAAGATGATAGTTTTTATATAAGCGTTGAGGATAATGGTCTTGGTATAAACAGTGATAATTTAAAGGAGGTTTTCGAACCTTATAAAAGGTTTAACGTGGATAAAAACGGAAAGGGTTTGGGGTTGTATTTTGCCAAAATGCAAGTGGAATCTTTGGGAGGAACCATTGACGTTGTAAGTGAAACGGGCAAAGGAACTAAGTTTACCATAATGATACCGCAGGAAAATGCAATAGTTAGTGGTAATTAGTATTTCCATTAACTCGTTGAAAAACACTAAGAGTTCTATTGTATTCCCTTTATTTTTATGTTTTTAAAAAGGTATAGGTAAAAAAAGCCCCAAACTGACTAAGTACTGGTTTTTCCCTGTATTTTAAAAAGCAAAATAAGTGAAGCAGACAGTAATGCCACTGCCCCGAGTTGATGCATTACTCCAAGCCACACAGGGACACCAAACAACAGAGTAGTAACTCCTAAAAAAACTTGTAGAAGCCAAAAGCCACCCAAATAATACGTTTGCTTTCTAACTATCGGATCTTTTATTTTAAATAGATAAAAAATAGGAATTAAAATTAGATAGGGTATGATTCTGTGGATAAACTGAACGG
>JAOUKG010000746.1 GCA_029882725.1 Cyclobacteriaceae bacterium | reverse complement strand
AAGCTGCGTATGAGAGACAACGAGATGCAATGGAAGTGATATATCGGAGTTTTTTGAAAAAGCAAAAGGAATCGCTTGAAGCCTTCCTGGAAACCTTTTCAGATAAGATTAATGAGATATACCAATTCCTAAACCCTGGGGAAAAGGTTGACAACATTAAATTGGTTCCTCTTGAAAAGAACGATGAGTTATCCGGTATTACCATCCAGTTTGACTTTCTCGAAAGTAAAGACGTTACCCCTCCCCACCGGTTTTTAAGTGAATCCCACATTAATTGCCTGGGGATAGCCTTTTTTCTTACCTCCGTTGACGCATTTAACAAGCAAAACAAGTTCATGGTGCTGGATGATGTGATTTCCAGCTTTGATGCCAACCACCGGAAAAGGTTTGCGGATCTGCTCATTGAGAAGTACAACGATTACCAAATCATTCTACTGACCCACGAAAAGACGTGGTTTGATATAGTAAAGAATCTTGTGAAAGGTAAAAACTGGCAGGTCAAAACTATCAAATACAATGACACCAAAGGAACGCACCTGGATGAAGCTCCACAAACACTGAGGGAGCGCATAGAACGAAAGGTAACGGACAGAGATGAATCAAACCTGGGCAACGATGCCAGAAAATACCTTGAACACGTGTTAAAGCATATTGCTTCAGACCTGAAGGTAAAAGTTCCGTTCAGATTTAATGATGTGAATGAGGACAGGATGGCCTATGAGTTATTGACTGAATTGAAAGGGGCTATTAATAAACGAAAATGCACGGAACTTCAAGCAGAACCAGTTATCGACAGGTTGTTGGCTTCAACTTTTATTGGTAACAAGGATTCACACGATAGCTCAACAGTACCGACATTTGGAGATATGAAAGCATTTTGGCAAGATGTGGTAGATTTTGAAAATCTGTTTTTCTGCGACACTTGTAGTTCACCAGTATCACTTAGGTACTATAATGAAGGAACCAAACAAGTGAGCTGTAAGAATGGCGAATTGAAATATACTTGGAAAAAATAATGAAGTTCGACTACCGAAATATTAGAGATGAAGATCATTTTGAAAATCTGGTGGCGGATTACTTCCGTGAATTAGCGAAGAACAAGGAAAATAATATTGCCAATGTAAAAGCAACACAATCAGGGAAAGGTACTGACGGTGGCAGGGATATTTTATTAGAGTTTGAGTTTTCCGATGATATTGTTACGTTTCAACGAAGGTGGGTGGTGCAATGTAAATTCAGGGAGGATAATATTTCCCCTTCACACATAAATCAGATTGATATTCCGACATTAATTCATTCTTACAGCGCTTCTGGTTATTTATTGGTGTGTAAAAAAAGCCCCACTTCGGGTATCACAAATTTATTTGAAAGATTAAATGAAAACTGTAAAGATGAATATCACTATGAGGTATGGAACGGGGATCAGTTTTTGAGTAAGTGTGAAGTGCTGGAGAATATGCACCCGATATACTTTTCGGACTATCACACACGGAAAAACGAATGGTTAGCAAAAAAAGTAAATAAATAGCATGAAAGCATTCATATCATATTCCCTAAATGACCATGACCAGTATATCTTAACTCTGTTGGCCTCGGAATTACAAAAGAAGGGGTTCGTTATTAAGCAAAGTAATGATTTCCATACTGAAATGAGTTCATTGACAAAAGTTAATATCAACAAGGCTCAACTTTTTATAGGTATTATTTCTGGTACAGGCATTGAGAAGGAAAGGGTTCAGAAAGAATGGCGTTTAGCTAATGTGGCAAATATTCCGAGTATTCTATTAATAGAGAATACGGTTAAGGTAAGTCCTGATTTTAAATTCTCTTACATCGTGTTTGATAGGCACAATCCCAATTATGCCATCGAGGAATTAAAACGCAGGATAACTCAAGAAAAGAAAAATGATACTTCTGATGCCTTGGCATGGGTATTAGGGGGTGCAGCACTTTTAGCAATTATCAGCCTTCTTTCAAAAGATGATTAGGTCTTATCTCCAATGTTCCCAAATTATCACCATTGCCAGCGTATCCAGTTTGCAGTAACGTAGCAAAGCCTGTTCGTATGCCTTTTTTACTTCTACATTGTGTTTGTTCCGTCCAAAGAGCATATCCTCATAAGCTCGCATAGCTCCGGTTCCTTCATTCACCGCTTCGGCTTCGGCAGCAATTTCCAACTGGGGTAGATGTTTATAAGGGTTTTCAATATTCCCCATCCCATCCAGAGCATAAAGGCTCAAGTCTTTTTCAAAGTTCTGCAACCAGTCAATCGTTCGCTTTGATTTGTTGGCTGTTAATACTGCTGGAAGCGTTACTTTGATGGAAGTCCTGCCTTTCATTACCGGATGAAAATAGTAGTCCAGCGCCATCTTGTTCATGTCAATTAATGTTCCGGATC
>JAOUKG010000742.1 GCA_029882725.1 Cyclobacteriaceae bacterium | reverse complement strand
TTCAGTATAAAGATTCTGTTTTTCACGGGCAATCATTTCATTTGGATCCCATCCTCCAGAACGCTGCGCCATTGCAAAATAAGAAGATAGGTAGACCACTAACATCAGTCCGATTTTATATAAAGAAGAATATTTCATGGGTTTACTCATGGGTTTATTTTTTGTTACACTTTTATCTACGCAAAAGAAATTAAAACCGACGGAATAAATTCTAGGTATTCAACGAACGGGGTGATAATTTCAACGAAAGTGGGAAATAATAATTGATAACGGATAATTGATAGTTGATAATGGAGGTGACCGGTGAACTTTTTCTTGTGTTACGCTCATCCTCGTTCCTTCTCCACCTTCGGTAGAGAAGGATGACGTTTCGCAAGTTTACGTACAACAGCGTAGGGTTTTTATTCTTTATTGAATTTTAAATAAAACGTTTATGTTGGTTCGGCTGCACGTCGAACCTAAGGGGCTAATATCAGCAGGATAAAAAACATAAGAGTAAAAATAGAAACCACATAGGTGGTTATATTTATATAGTTAATTATATATATAACCAAAAACCCAGTAGAGCTTTTACCAGCTGTTCACTCTGTATAAATACATTTGAAAGAATAAAAGAGTAAGTGGTGGAATCGACCTTAAAAAGTATGGATTCTTCTGATATTTTGCATGATCACATTTTGGTAAGTTGTGTTATAAATATCCTACTTAGGAGGTAATAAACTAATTGAAGTTAAAACTTTTTAAAATATAATTAAAAAATATATGAATAATTTAGAAAAAATTGCATGTGTGTTTTTATGTTTTTTAGTTTCCATTTTTACTTATGCTCAAAAGGTAAAAACAAAACCTGAGGTTGAGCCTGTTAAAGTGCCTGTGGTGAACAATATTAACAGCATTGACTTTTCACCTACAATCAGTGCAGACGGAAGGGTGTTGATTTTTGAGTCTGACAGGCTTGGTAATAAATGGATGCTGTTTCAATCGACTAAGGGTGATGATGGTGAATGGTCAACCCCTGAATCTATTAAATCCATCAACGAAAAATTTAAATTTGTTGCGGGGCCAAATTTGTCGCACGACGGAAATACCTTATACTATACGGCTTTTATTGAGGGGTTATCAAAATCTGAAGATATTTATTACTCCGTTCGCACCAGTGAAGGCTGGAGTGCCCCTATAAAATTTACGGACATTGTAAATACAAACGATGGTTATGAGGGCTTCTCTTCTATATCGTCTGATGAGAGAGATTTGTACTATATTTCGCCCAACTTGGATTACCCAAACGACAAGAAAAGCAATGAAAGTTGTTTTAATATATTGGTAACAAGAAAGAACATTAATGGTGAATGGTCAAGTCCGGAACTGCTTCCCACTGTAATTAACTCTTCCTGTGTGAGGGATCCGAAAATCATGGCCGATAACCGAACGCTATTGTTTTCCAAGTTAACACCCGGAGTGAAGGGTAAATACGACTTGTATCAAAGCACTTTGAGTGCAGATGGCAATTGGGGTGAACCCATTTCTTTGAAATATGTAAATACAAAACTGAGTAACCTAGCCCCGAGCATCCCTGCTTCAGGTGATATTATGTATTTTTATTCCAAAGGGGATATATACACTATTGAAATTCCACAGGAATACCGTCAGTTTTTCAATGCTATCATTTATGGTAATGTGAGTAATTATATAACAAGTGATGGTTTGCCTGCCAAAATAATTGTAAAAGATGCCAACACACTGGATACTGTGTCCATGCTTCAGGCCAATGAAAACGGGGAATTTAGTGTCCTCCTTAGTGGCAGAAAGAATTATATTGTGGAGTTTGCTGCAGATAATTTTTTAAGCCAAACCTTGGAGTACGATCTGCGGGATATGGATAAATACTTTGAAGAAGAGAAAATAGTAAAATTGAAACCTATCGTAGACTTAAGTATAATAGTTTACGATAAGACTCTTAAGGAGCCCATTCCGGCAACCATTACTGTTTTAGAAAACGGTAATGAAGTATCAAGTATAGAGTTGGAGGGCAACGAATCTTCCGATTCAAATTTATCTTTGGCTATCAATAAGAAATATACCATTGTGGCTTCATCTGATACGTATAAACCGGATTCTATGCAGGTAAATACTAATGATGGAAAGCCATTAAACCTAAGTTTTCATCTTGAGCAAAAACGGGATCAGGAAGTGAATTTCACGACAAATAATATCTATTTCAAAACCAATTCATCTCAGCTTTCGGCCGAATCCATATTCGAGTTGGAAAGGGTTTTGGGCTTTTTGATTTTGAATGAGAACATAAGCGTAAAAATTTCTGCACATGCAGATGATGAAGGAAGTGATTCATATAATATGAAATTGTCGAAAGCAAGGGGTAAAAATGTTTACGATTATCTGGTA
>JAOUKG010000743.1 GCA_029882725.1 Cyclobacteriaceae bacterium | reverse complement strand
CCTGAGTACTTCCAATGGTTGAGGTGAAAAATATCCGTTTTCAAGATTTATAAAGTCGGAAGATTGTTGGTAGCTTCTTCGAATCATCTCCCAAAAATCCTCTTGTGACAATCGTTCTGACGCTGCTTTGATTTCAGGAATATTCCAAAAGCTAAAAGCAGATAATGTTGTTGCCGAAATCCCTAATTTTTTTAGGAAATCTCTTCTACTCTTTTCTGTCATTTTGAAGTATCTAATTTTTGTTGAGGTATTTTTTCTTTGTTTTTTACGTAAGTTTCCAACCATTTATTCATTTCCCAAAGCATATGCATTACTGACTCTCTTGCTGCGTACCCGTGACTTTCGTACGGTAATTTTACAAGTCTGGTGGTTCCTCCATGGCCTTTTATCGCGGCATACATTCTATCACTTTGTATAGGAAAAGTCCCTGAGTTATTATCATGTGTGCCATGTATCATCAGCATTGGCTCATTAATTTTATGAGCATGCATGAAAGGAGACATCTGAAAATAGATTTCTGGCGCTTCCCAAAAAGTGCGTTCTTCTCTTTGAAAGCCAAAGGGAGTAAGGGTACGATTATAGGCTCCACTTCGTGCGATACCTGCTGCAAAAAGGTCGGAATGGGCAAGTAAGTTGGCTGTCATAAAGGCACCATAGGAGTGGCCACCTACTCCAATCCTTTGTGGATCAACAATACCTCTTTTGTCCATTTCATCTATTGCGGCCTCGGCATTATTAATTAATTGTTGTACAAATGTATCGTTGGGTTCATTTTCGCCTTCCCCAATTATGGGAAAATCGGTACGATCAAGTACTGCATAACCCATAGCTGCCCAAAAAATAGGAGAGCCATAACTCAGCCTAATAAATCTATGAGGCGAATCTTTTACCATTCCTGCTGACTTTGCATCCTTAAATTCTCGTGGATACGCCCAAAGAAAGGCTGGCAATCTGGTTCCAGGTTTATAATCTGCCGGTAAATACAATACAGCCGTCAAATCTACACCATCCTTGCGCTTGTATTGAATCAATTCCTGTTTTACCCCTGATAAAGATTCATAAGGATTTTTAAAAAATGTAATTTGTGTGGACTTAATGGTTTTAATATCCCTCACATAAAAATTGGGATTGATATTTTTTGATTCAATGGTAGTGATTAATGTGCCCTGTTCAATATTAAGCACATCTATAATACTTTCATATGTCGAAATTCCGTCGGATCTCCATAACCTTTTGCTTCCCCTCTTTTTTATGTCAAACTCGTCTATAAAAGGTTTATTCCCTTCTGGAGAATAGCCCTCACCCATTAGGTACAGTGATTTGTTGCCTTTTCCTGAAAGCAAAACCTGATATCCTCCTATAGAATTTTTCATCACAAAGTTTCCCGGATCGCTATAAATATCTTCTGTATTTCTGGTAAATAATGGCTTCGATTCTTTAGGATTTGATGGATCAATAATATAGGTATTTTCAACTCGTGTATTCCACCAATAATCTTCAACAATTGCAAGTGATTGGTTGCCCCATCTTACATTTCTAAATCTAAGTAACGTCTTCATTACTTCCTGCTTTTTTCCATTAAAGGGAGCTCTTAATAAATATAATGCATCCCTATAAGGAACTTCAACTTCAGGATCTCCGCCGTCCAATGCTTCTACCCAATAAACAGTTGAGGGCTCATCGGCCCTCCAATGGTGGTTTCGTGGTTGTGAGGTAGTAGACATAAATCCTTTTGGAGTTTCTTCTTCAAGAGGTGCTTCCAATAAAGTTTTTGTTATTATTCCTGTCTGAACATTTACTATTTCCGTTTTGGTTGGGAAACGATAGTATGGTACTAAATAGGAAAAAGGTCTATGAATAGTTTTTACCATCAAGTATTTCCCATCAGGGGATAAGCTCATTTCAGAATACTGTGCTGTAGGCAGGAAATTCTCAACTTTCCCATCAATACCAACTTTAGCTATTTTGCTTTTTGTAAAATATTCAAAGTTTTTTGCATCTGGTTCACTCTCCAATAAATCTCGATACGTTCTTACCGGAGCTGTTTTCCCCAAATTTTCCTGAACTATAGGCCCGGTGGGCACACGGTCTGAGGACAACAATTCTCCTCTGTCTTCCGATACAAGTTTCACTATAAATGTGGAGCCATCTCTTAGCCATATATAGGGACTCCCTCCCAAAACATCGTGTAAAAATGAAGACGTGACTTTTTTTGCTTGTCCTTGACTAATATCTAGTATCCATAATTCAATTCCATCCGTCACCTGATTGGTAAAGGCCAATTTTGAATAATCTTGTGACCATGAAAAATTTGACAACAAAGCTTTTTCAGGCAAATTTTTAACTAATTGAGCCTCTTTGTCTTTTAATTTTTTAATCGTAATAGAGTTGTAATAGCGACCC
>JAOUKG010000744.1 GCA_029882725.1 Cyclobacteriaceae bacterium | reverse complement strand
CAAAGTTCTTTAGATATGAGTGGGAAGGAACCTATAAAATCATTACTCCCTACAACTCCTTTTATGATTTTGATTACCAAACCAATAATTACTTTTATAGAACAGATCCTGTAAATATATGTTACTCAACTGATTATAGTAATAATCTGATTGTTGGCAACTCCCTAAACAATGAATTTGGAAAAATAGTGGAACTGCCTATATTATTCATTCCCGGGGAATCCTATAAAATAAGAACTCGTTATTCAATGCTTGTAAAGCAATATAGCATTACCCAGGGAGCCTATACTTTTTACAAAAAATTAAAGGAAAGTAATGAAACCGGAGGGTTTCTTTTTGATAAACAACTAGGTTCAATAATTGGAAATATTGTAAATAAACAAGACTTATCAGAACCTGTATTAGGTTTCTTTGAGGTTTCAAGTGTTTCTGAACAGAGAAGGTTTTTTAATCTGCGAGATTTAGATAGTAGAATAGGCATACCACCTTTTAAATACAAATGTGATTTTAATGAAGTTATTAACACTTCTAATGACAGTATCTCTTACTATTTAAATAGAGACAGGTCTCTAAATATTATAAATATTGCATTCATGACAACTCCTGCAATGTTAATGAACAAAGAGTGCACTAACTGCTCTTGGTATGCTACTACAACAAAACCTGATTTCTGGATTGATTGATATGAGAAAAATTATTCTTTTAAGTATTGTTAGTATCTTTTCAAGTATTGTTGTCTTTGCTCAGATCAGTGACAAACGGGAACGCATTTATCTTCATACAAATAATTCTACTCTCATTTCAGGAGAAACTTTAGTTTTTGGAGCCTACGTATTAAGTGAACTTACAGGAAAACCATCCCATGTAAGTAACCAGATTTATGTGGAGTTGATAAATGAAAAGGAATCTGTTTATAAAACAAAAATAGAAATTACCCAAGGAGTAGGTTCCGGGAAAATATTCATTCCTTCAATGTTCAGTACTGGTCGGTATTACCTTATTGCATACACCCGATGGATGAAAAATTTTGACGATCGTTTTATGCTCCCAATAGATGTTTATAATCCCTTTGAATCCCTAAAAAACGATAGTATAACAACCAACAAACCCTTTATTTCATTTTACACCTCTTCTGGAAAAATTGTGGCCGAAAAAATGAATACAATCGGTTTTGAAATCAAACATGAAGGCACGCCAAAAAGAGAATTTAAAGGCCGTATCCAAAATACTGCAGGAGAAACAGTCGCAGAAATCATCCCTGATAAAAATAACATGGGGAGTATTGAATTAAAGCCATCTCTTGAAAAATACCAGGTAATATTGGAAGAAAAAGGAGGAGCAGGAGGTTTTTTCTTTTTTGACTTTCCTTCCATTACCCCGAATGGCCTGACACTGCACGTAAATGAAAAAACAGATGCTTTCCTCATTGAATTGAATTCTTCAGGAAGAACGGATGAAGGTTCAATTTGTGTGTCTAACACCTCCGGAAACTACCTTAAAAAACAGGTAATCCTAACTGGCACTACATTAATCCCTAAGGACGAACTTCTTACAGGGCTTAGCGAAGTTACTGTGTTGGATAATAAACAAGACACATTGGCTCGAAAAATGATTTACATACCAGAAACTTTTATTTTTAACACCGTTCAGGTTTCGGGTGAACATAAAACTCGCTCTAAAATGGAAGCCAAAACGTTGCTTCCGGCAGGAAATTATTCCATTTCCATCAGAAAGAAATTTGAAAACTTGGTTAGTCCAACTATTCCATCACCATTTTCAAGACTTAATGCGTCCCCTTTCTACCTCACAATCACACAAAATAACAGCGATAATAAGGAAATAGAAACTTTTTTAATGAACCCAAAAGCAATCTTGAATTTTCATTACAGAGATCAGGTAGATTATTTACCTGAGTCGGGAAGGGAATTATTATCGGGAAGTATTTACGGAAATGACAATTCACCTATTTCAAATGAAATTGTCACAATGACCATTCCGGGACCTGAATTTCAATTACAAACAGCCAAAACGAATGAAAAAGGTCAGTTCACATTTTTATATGACAGCCCCGATTCAGATACTAAAGTGTATATTGGAACTCAATCTGCCAGGGAAAATATCAACTTTAATATTGAAAACAAATGGTTAAACAATTTACCTAAATTGGAATATCCTAAATTAAATGCAGATTCTATCCAAATTCTTGAAATAGTGGAAAGAAGTATTCAGATCCAATTATTGAATGCTTTCGAAGAAACCAATACGGATTCAATCTGGTATAGTCCCATAGAAGAGTTTGCCCCCTATTCCTTTTTCTTTAATCTCGATGAATACAACCGGTTCCCAACCCTAAAAGATCATTTTATTGAATATATACCTACCGTAGGGATTCGAAAAGACAGG
>JAOUKG010000740.1 GCA_029882725.1 Cyclobacteriaceae bacterium | reverse complement strand
TGTTTCTAATACACTTGATTGGACTTTCAACGAGTTTAGCCAGTGTGTTGTTGATCTTTTTGTGGGTGCAGGATGAGGCTGTTTTTGACAAGTTCCATAAAAAGGACAGTGTTTTATATCAGGTCTTGGAAAACCAAAGTGCCAATGGCGAAATCCAAACAGGCTTTAGAACATCCGGCCCCCTTGCAAATGCTGTTTTGGAACAAATTCCCGAAGTTGATTTGGCTGTTCCTGTAATGGAATCTTCCTGGTTTCCCAAGTTTATCCTTTCTGCCGGGGATGAAAGTTTTGTTAAAGCGACAGGTCAATTTGTGGGAAAGGAGTATTTTGATATTTTTAGTTTCAACCTTGTTACGGGAAATGCAAACGAGGTGTTAAGGGATAAGTTTAGTATAGTAGTTTCCACAGAGTTAGCATTGAAGTTATTTAATACTTCGCAAGGTGTAATAGGCAAGGAAGTCAATCTTCAATTGGCACATATTGAAAAAACACTAATGGTTACAGGTGTTTTTGAAAACATCCCTACCAATTCTTCTGAGAATTTTGATCTGCTTTTAACCTATGATTGGTTTTCTGAAATCTCCCCGGCGGTGTTTGACTGGGGGAATAACGGAACAAATACCTACCTTGTTTTAAATGAAGGAGCGGATTTAAAGTCCGTAAACAAAAAAATTCAAACGATTTTTGAAGAAAATCAACCAAATTCCGGGCGAACACTATTTTTAAAACCCTATTCAGACCAATACCTATACGGAAAATATGAAAACGGGAAGCAAGCAGGGGGAAGGGTAGAATACGTAAGGCTTTTTTCTCTGGCCGCATTGTTAATTCTGGTGGTTGCCTGCATCAATTTCATGAATTTATCTACCGCAAGGGCTTTTTCCCGGATTAAAGAAATAGGAGTGAAAAAGGTAGTTGGAGCCTCCAAAAGTATTCTTTTTGGTCAATACATGGCTGAATCTTTTTTGCTTTCCCTTATATCGATGATTGTGGCCCTATTGGTTGTAATTATTATTCTTCCACATTTTAATTTGTTAACAGGGAAAGATATTATTTTATCACTCAACCCCACGGTAATTTCATCATTGGTTGGAATTCTTTTATTCACTACAATTTTATCCGGCAGTTATCCAGCTTTCTACCTTTCCGGTTTTAAGCCAATTTTTGTGTTGAAAAACCAATTGAAAATATCTGGAGGAAGTATATGGTTTCGGAAATTTCTGGTAGTATTTCAATTTTCAGTTTCCGTATTTATGATTTTGGGGGTTTGGGTAATTTATAAGCAGATTGAATTTATTCAAACCAAAAACCTTGGCTATAACAAAGATAATGTGGTGCTGATTGAGCGGGAAGGCTCTCTTACTGGAAATTTGGATCCTTTCCTTCACGAAATAAAATCCTTGCCAGGCGTAAAGGGTGCTTCTTCTATGTGGGGAAGTATTACAGGAGGGTACAGTAAAACCTCGGATGTGAATTGGAAAGGAAAATCCCCCGATTTTAGAGACGATTTTGAAATCATGGGTGCAGATTACGGTTTGCTAGAATTATTGGATATAAAAATTAATCAGGGCAGGTACTTTAACCGGGATTATATAAATGATACTTCAAAAATAATTTTTAATCAGGCGGGTATTGATTTAATGGGCTTAACAGACCCCATTGGGCAAGAAGTAACTGTTTGGGGAGATAAATTTGAAATTATTGGAGTGGTGGAAGATTTTCATTTTCAGACGTTACACGAGGTAGTAAAACCACTTTTCATAAGATTACAGCCGAAAAACACCAGTTTTATAATGCTAAAACTGGATTCAGATGCCCGGGAAGAAACATTAGCAAAACTTAATGAAGTTTACAATCTACATAATCCGGGCTATCCTTTTGAGTACAAATTTCTTGATGAGGAGTATCAGTCGCAGTACATATCAGAAAAAAGGATTGGGGTGCTTTCACAGTATTTTGCCGTATTGGCCATATTAATTTCCTGTCTTGGGTTATTTGGCCTTACAGTTTTTGCTGCTGAAAGAAGAATGAAGGAAATAGGAATTAGAAAAATTGTGGGTTCAGGCACATTTGGAATTATGATTTTGCTGAGTCGTGATTTCACTAAGTTGGTTGTAATTGCCTTATTAATTTCCTTACCTCTAAGTTATTATTTAGTGGAATATTGGTTACATGGTTTTAGTTATAGTATTGAGATTACCCCAATTTATTTTATTGGGACAGCTTTAATTGTGCTTTTTATTTCATGGTTTACAATAGGTTTTCAAGCGTTAAAGGCTTCACGGGCCAACCCTATACACTGTTTGCGAGTGGAGTAGCTGGTTTGATTTAATTTGATTTCATGCAACTTTCCCTCCTTGTAATCAGTCATTTAGTTTAAAATAATTTAATTTCCTATGCTTAAAAACTT
>JAOUKG010000739.1 GCA_029882725.1 Cyclobacteriaceae bacterium | reverse complement strand
TCTACCGGCATTCCCTATTTCAAGGGTGAAACCAGTATGAGCATGGAAATAATGAAGCAGCTATATGACGTAGGAAATCTGGTGGATATTGCCGAAGACGGTGTACTTGTTAAACGGACTTTTGAGAATTTTGCAACAACCGAACTTGCCTATAGAAATCAATCAAAATTAACAGTTAATGATGTCCTAGATGATATTTACCAAACCTCTCTTTGTTTGGTAAGCAGGGGTGCCGATGGAAAAGGTGATTTTGACCATTTACAAACGGGCATCCAACGAGTTTCAAGATTTATCTTCTCAGAGTCATTTAACATTGATAGAGCAATCACTTTTGCCTCAAAGGCTGCATATGTTTCAGCTTTGATCAAAGCTAACAAAAAGGAGATTGAGAAATTTAAAAATCCAGCAATAATGAAAGATTGGACAATTGGAGAGCTGTTTTGGCCAAGGTTGAATCGATTGAAAAAATCAAATCCAGAGGCTTTTTTCTACTGGTACAAAATATTTAAATTAACTACAGAAAAAAATTAATGGGAAGATCAACCGTACATTACGTACAAATTTCGGAGCACATGCCCACCTTGTTCAGGTTTCGAGTATCCAGTTAAGTTTTTGATAATTTCTTGGTCTAGATATGAATAGGGCATATTTTTAATAAAATAAAAAGATTTTCAGAATTCCGGAAAAGGTGGACACTGGCCACGGCATTTACAGCTAACCGTTAGGCACAACCAAAAGAATTGACCCTCCGACATCTAAATGACGTAATGTCATAACTATTGGTCATTACGATATTTAATTGTATCTTTTAAATAAAAGGATGTTTGAAAGAACAATAGAAAACACAATCAAGGAAAAAATTAACGGTGGTAAAGCTATTGTTGTTGTAGGTGCCCGACAAGTAGGAAAAACAACCTTACTAAAAGAGATTTTAAAAGGCAAAGATTATTTATTCCTTGACGCTGACGACCCAGCAACAAGAAATCTTTTACAAAGCCCAACAACAGAACAAATTAGGACAATTATTGGTGATTACAAATACGTTTTTCTGGACGAGGCTCAAAGAATATCAGGAATAAGCTTGACTTTAAAAATCATTACAGACCAATTCAAAAAAGTTCAGTTGCTTGTTAGTGGTTCATCATCATTTGATTTAGGAAACGAATTGAATGAGCCATTGACAGGTAGGAAATGGGAATATGAATTGTTTCCTATTTCTTGGGAAGAATATGAAAATAAAATTGATTTTGTAGAAGAGAACAATGGTCAAATTACTGGATTTGAATTCAAATGGAATAATAGAAAGACAAGATTTCCTCAGAATTTTATGGAGTCCTATAAAGCAGAGGGACAAGTGATTGATAGAAATAATTTTAGAGAATTTGTAAAAATATAGCAATGCCAGTGCACAACATTAAGCCCTGTTTATGCAAAAGAATGCTATTGCATAAACAGGGTTAAATTATCGAGTTATAGAGAGGTTAATAAATATAAATTGAGGGCATTAATGAATGAAACGAAGAATTTTTGGTTTTCAAAAATGTTTTAAATATAGTATGTTGTAAAAAACTTATATATACATTATGTATTCATGTATGTACAATTAAATACGATAATATGAAAACTTGGATGATAGTATTGTTTTTTAGTATCCCATCAATAATTAATGCCCAGTTACAAGTTGATTTTCAATTATCCGGTATTCCTGTATTCGGTGTAGGGTATGAGTTTATGGACCATTTAAAAACGGAACTTCGTATAGGTACTGATGTATTTTTGACAGATGCCTCCGTAGAAGGAATATTAACATACGATATTCTTAACAAACCCGATTACGAATTTTACGCTGGACTAGGAGTCCGTTTTGGAGATTTTGCAGGGTTTGTGTATCCAATAGGTTTTAATTTTTATCCGTTTGAAGAGAAAAAATTTGGATTTTTAATTGAATTTGCTCCAATTATTGGGAATGCAGATGTTTTACGAGGTGGTTTAGGGTTTCGTTACAAATTTGGAGGAAAAACCCAATAAGGAATTATTCAGTTTTTTTCTCCTTCTCCTTCTCGCTTGCTTTCCATGCGAAAAACAAAAAGCCCCCCACCACAATAGTGAGAATAACTATCATATTGATTAACGCCGATGCACTCATGATTTTCCGAATTTAGTATAGATCCATTTATTTAATAAAATTCCGCTCACAAGTATAATTGCCCATTGGGTAATGACACTTGCATTACTATAAATATCAAACATATTCCAGTTTCCCTCCGGGCTAAACCAGGGGTTTTCACTATAACCCTGCGACATCCACCAATAAATTAAAAATAAACCCAGAAAGATATTCAAGTAAATAAAGATACCGAAATAGTATTTTGATACTTTAAAATCAGAATCGGCATCAATGAACTGTTTTTT
>JAOUKG010000738.1 GCA_029882725.1 Cyclobacteriaceae bacterium | reverse complement strand
GATGCTGGCGTGATGATTCCGCAGGGCCCATGCAAGTAGTATCCGGGCCAATGGGAAGAGAAAGGGTACACTTTCAGGCTCCACCCGCAAGTAAGGTTGCCATTCAAATGGACGAATATATAAGCTGGTTTAATGAACAGGCCCAATTTGATCAAATTATAAAAGCAGCAATAGGACATTTATGGTTTATAACTATTCATCCTTTTGAAGACGGGAATGGTCGTATCGCACGAGTGCTTACCGATATGTTATTATCTCAATCCGATGGACTTGGAATCCGATTTTACAGTATGTCGGTTCAGATAAGAAAAGAAAGAAGTGAGTACTACAACATTTTGGAAAGGACTCAGAAAGGAGACTTAGATTTAACCCATTGGATTGATTGGTTTATTAACTGTCTTAGTAGGGCCTTGGATTCATCATTGGATATTTTGGAGCAAGTTTTATTCAAACATAGATATTGGACAAAATACAGAGGAGTAAGAATTAACGACCGACAAGAAAAATTGATCATCCGGCTAATGGAGGGTTTTAAAGGAAAATTAACGACAAGTAAATGGGCAAAAATAGCCAAATGTAGCCAAGATACAGCTTTACGGGATATTCAGGATTTAATGAATAAGAACATGATGATTCAAAATATAGGAAAAGGAAAAAACACCTCATATGATTTGAACAAACAAGTATAAAAAGCAGGTAACATCGTGCATGATGTCATGTGGGGGGAGTGTGCCGCATGAAAGGACAGATTTTCATCGTAGCCAAAGCTGCGCTTTGGATTTTTTCTTAAATTTAAACCCAAGACACAGCTTTGGCTTAGTGTGTAGTAGAGGAAAGGGATTCGCTTTGAAATCCCCACACGCCACATACACCGAGCGTTGTGGGGCATCAAGAAAAATCCTCAATGAACAAATTAATATTCTTCTTTCTTATTGGATTAACATTTCTGGCTTGTGAAGAATCAATGAAGTTTGAAGAACCACAACCGAAAGACAGGAATGACCTGAATCAAATACCTCGAAAATTAAGAGGCACATATTCTTCTGAATCGGACAAAACCTTTTTAACAATTAATAATGAGCAAATAATTGAATGGGCAGAGATTGTAACCAGAACAATGATCGATTCGCTTGATCTTGAAATAGACTCAACAAAGATTAACGAACTAACTACTGATTCGATACAGATTATTGATGGAACGTATAATCTTGGCTTTAAATTTTTACCAAAGGATTCGGTTATCATTTATTACTCATACAGGGATACAATTTTCGAGATTTCGAACGAACATATATTGAGGAGATTTAAGGGCCACTATTTCTTGAATTACAAGCAAACTGAAAATGATTGGAGAATTCGTAGGTTAACCCTGGACAGGGGCAAATTATCATTTTCAAAGGTTAGAATTCCTGAAGACATTACCGTTCTTAAGGAAATCACAGAATTAGAAGAGATCAAATCAGACAGTGGGAAGGTAATTGGTTATAAATTGAAACCAACCAGAAGGGAACTGAAACAACTTATGAAACATAGTTTTACCGAAACTAAGACGTATAAAAAAGTCGAATAATAAAACAAAACAATTGTTTTAAACGTGTAACTTTTAAGTTACCTTTGCTTTAATGGAAAAAGTAAGAGAGATTGTTGCTTATAAGAATTACTTCGAGGAGTTTTTGAACCAGCAAACCAAAAAGGTCCAGGACAAAATATATAAAATCCTTGAAGCTATCGAGACTCTCGAACATGTCCCAAAAAATTATTTAGAACATTTAACGGGGACAGAAGGACTTTATGAAGCCAAGATAAAACTGGGCTCCAACATATGGCGTGTATTTTGCTTTTTTGATAGTGGCCGACTGGTTATATTATTGAATGGCTTCCAGAAAAAGACGCAAAAGACACCGAAAAAAGAGATTGACAAGGCTATTAAACTAAAGAACCAATATTATGAAGAAAAATCCTAATACAAAGGCCTGGAAGGACATAAAGGATTCGGTCTATGGAAAAAAAGGAACTGAGAGACGTGATATGCTTGACAGAGAAGTAGAAGGATTTAAAATTGGACTTCTATTAAGGAAGGCACGAGAAGAAAAGCAATTAACACAGGAACAACTGGGCCAACTGGTTGACAAAAAAAGAACATATATTTCCAGAGTTGAAAACGATGGAAGTAACCTGACACTAAGAACATTATTTGATATTGTCGAAAAAGGCTTGGGGGGTAAAGTGAATATTTCCATTGAAGTATAACCGACGACCCCACAACACTGCATATCGGCAAATAGGGCAATCACCAGGTCACGAAAGGTCTGTAGTCACCTGAACGCCCACCAAGCTAAAATTTTGATATTTATGCCGGTATATTAAATATAAAAATGTTAGCTTGGCTAAGCATAAGACGAGAGGGCAGTGGTTATCTG
>JAOUKG010000737.1 GCA_029882725.1 Cyclobacteriaceae bacterium | reverse complement strand
TAGCAGATTAACTCGACCAAAGTAAAAATCACTCAAAAAAGGTGTTTAAGGTTTAAAATAAAGTATTAAATTGAAATACTTCCGTTTATTGTCAAAAGAAATATAAACAAAATTTCATATATTTTTTTTATATTTCCTCAAAGTATAACCAAAATAGCAACTATGGTAATAGGTGTATTAAAATCAAAAAACGACACACTGGTAGCTCTTGTACCTAAAGTCATTACAAAACTGATTAACGAAGAAGCTCAAATTCTTATTGAAACCGAAGCTGGTCTTAAGTCCAATTACAAGGACAGTGCCTATGAAGAAGTAGGTGCCAAAATTGTTTCAAGAAGTGAAATATTTAGTGATTCCGACATCATTCTCACTTTTTCAGATATTGAAGTAGAAGAAGTTCCTCTTATTAACAAAGAAGCCTACTTAATTGGTAAATTCAATACTGGAATTGATTCAGAATTAAAAACAGCTTTTATTACAAACGAAACGAATGTTTTTGATCTGGATCTATTGCCCCGATCTACAATTGCCCAATCCATGGATGTATTGTCTGCCCTGGCTTCCCTATCGGGGTATAAAGCTGTAGTACTGGCAGCAGATAATTATTCTGGTTATTTTCCAATGATGACTACGTCGGCAGGCACAGTTCCTCCTGCCAAAGTAATGATATTAGGTGCAGGTGTTGCAGGATTACAAGCCATTGCCACTGCCCGAAGACTCGGGGGTTCTGTAGAAGCTTTTGATGTAAGATCGTCGGTAAAAGAAGAGGTTCAAAGTTTAGGTGCCAGATTCATTGAAGTAGAAGGAGCTCAGGAGGATACCAAAGCTGGTGGCTATGCTATTGAACAGTCTGAGGAATATATTCAAAAACAAAAAGAATTAATTCACCAAACAGCTATTAAAGCCGATGTTGTAATTACTTCTGCCAATATTCCCAATAAAAAAGCTCCGTTGTTGATTGAAAAAAGGACAATAGAACAAATGAAACCGGGAAGTGTGGTAATTGACATGGCTTCAGCCACCGGAGGAAATGTGGAACTTTCAGAAAACAATAAATCTATAGAAATAAATGGAGTAAGAATCATTGGAGACTCCCGGCTTTTTAATCAAATGGGAACGCAGGCAAGTCATTTTTATGCCAATAACTTGTACAATTTCCTCAAATTCACTTTTAAGGATGGTTTTGCAGGTATTCCTTATGAAAGTGAAATAGTTTCCAAAACATTGCTTCAAATTAAAGAAAAAATCAGTACTGTAAATTAATATTTATTATGCTCGAAATCCTCGATTATCTAAAAGATAATGTCGTAACCATTAATCTTTTGATCATAACCATTTACCTAGGTTTTGAAATCATTTCCAAAGTACCCACTGTGTTGCATACCCCCTTGATGTCAGGTTCAAATGCAATTAGTGGAATAGTCATTATTGGTGCCATCATTTTATTGCGTCAAACTTCCCCAACAGATTATTTGGATTTAACTGTGGGAGCAATAGGTATTGTGTTTGCAACAATAAATGTAGTAGGTGGCCATGCTGTGACTCACCGTATGTTGGATATGTTTAAAAAGAAGAAATAATGGAATATATAAATTTACTGTACATAGTTTCCACCTTATTATTGATTATAGGTCTACGCAGACTTAGTTCCCCGGCTACTGCTAAAGCGGGAAATTTCATTGCTGCTTTAGGCATGGGATTAGCCATAGTTGTTTCTTTGGTAGATCCAATGGAAGGCGATCAGGGTAACTACATGTTAATCCTCGCTGCCATATTGATAGGTTCTGCTATTGGGTTATACACTTCAAAAAAGATAGCCATGACTGCCATTCCCGAAATGGTATCCTTATTCAACGGATTGGGTGGTGCCTGCGCCATGGCGATTTCTACATTGGAAATTTATAATATGGACGAAAATACCGGAATTGGGTTTGTACTTACTACCTATTTGGCATTGTTTGTTGGTGGCATTGCATTTACCGGTAGTTTGGTTGCCTATGGAAAACTTGCCGGAAAACTTAAAGACTGGAAAAGTAGCATATTGCCCTATTTTAATATTATATGGCTCGGTCTTTCTGTAGGTCTTATCGGTTTTGAGGTCGTTAACTTAGGCGAGGTTCAGTATTTGCCCATGGTTATAATGATTGGTTCCCTAATCTACGGAGTAACTTTTGTTCAGCCCATTGGCGGAGCCGATATGCCCGTAGTTATATCCTTATTAAATGCTTTTACAGGAGTTGCCGCTGCACTCGCCGGTATTATTTACGGAAATATGGTAATGATATTAGGTGGTGTATTGGTGGGTTCTTCCGGAACTATCCTCACCGTTCTTATGTGCGAAGCCATGAATAGATCCCTGTTTAATGTAATTGTGGGGAAATTTGGAAGCAGTTCCTCAAGTTCAAATAGTGAAACTGATGGTATAGTT
>JAOUKG010000736.1 GCA_029882725.1 Cyclobacteriaceae bacterium | reverse complement strand
CCTGTATTCGAGTTTTTGAGTTCTCTTATCCTTAAGAGGTTGTATTAGTTCTTTGAATTTTAGTATATCAAAATCAGGTTTAATATCGACAGTTACCATATTCAACATCTCATCCATTCTATACCCAAGGTTTTGCAATGCACCTTCATTTATGAATTCAAATTTTAAGTTTTCCGGATTAAAAATGTAAATTTCATTCAGACTATTGTTAAGAATATTTAGATTTTTCAGATTCTCATCTAAAGCTGCCTTTTGTTTGGTGATATTTCTGGATACTATTATAAAGGATTCTACAATAGAATTTTCCATCAGTGGTTTACATGTATATTCAAAGCTGTTTTCACCAACGGATACTTCAAACTGGAAACCTACACCAGAATATAATTCAGGTAAATGACGTATTAATTCATTATAGCCACTTTCAGGTAAAATGTTTTTTAATGATTTGCCAATTAAATCCTGAGTGTTAAATGCTGATTCTGAATAAATACTTCCTCCTGTATACATGATTTCCATTTTCATGGAAACAAGGCTTATTGAGCCTTCAGGGAAGTTTTCTGTAGTAATTCTTAATAATTTTTCTTTTTCAAAAAGGTCTGTTGTTTGTTCTGCAATAATATTCTCAAGCTTTGCCTTATAAACCTCCAATTCTTCTTGTTGTTTTTTGGTGGTGGTTATGTTGGAAAATGTGATGACTACCCCATCTGCCTTCTTGTTCAGGTTGTAGTAGGGTTGTGCTTTTATCCAATAGAATATATTATTGAATGTATATACCTCTTGTTCCTGAATTTCATTACTGATCACAACTTTTGAGGCAATGTCTAAAACAAGATCCTCTTTTAACGTGTTTTTAAATTGGGAAAGAGATCTTCCCTTATCACTTTCAACCAGGTTGTAAATCTCATTTATTGCAGGTGTGAAATTGAAAATATTTAATTTCAAATCCAGAAAGATAACAGGCATTTGAATACTCGTCATCAAATTGTTTAGAAGACTATTCAAATTCGAAAGTTCAAAAATTTTATCCTCTAGCCTTTTGTTTGCTTCTTTTAATTCCTCATTTATAGATTGAATTTCTTCTTGTGAAGTTTCGAGTTCCTCATTAATACTTTGTAACTCTTCTATTGTGGATTTAAGCTCTTCATTGGAAGTCTCAAGTTGCTCATTCGTTTTTTCAAGTTCCTCAACTGTAACTTGTAAATATTCTTTTGTTGCAATTAACTCATTTTCCAGTTCAAGGATGTGATCCCCATTTGAAGATGTTACTTGAGTCTGCTTAAAACTTTTTTCTGTTGTCTTGAATTCTGTTAAAAATGAAACTAAAAACAACTCTGAAATTGAGTTGATAGAAGTGATAGGAGTGATGCAGATCTCAATACTAAAGGGTTTATTTTCAATTCTGAAGGCAATGTTTTTTTTTGATATCTCTCTTTGGGATTTTCTGGCTTTTAGTAACAGTTCAGCTACTTCTACTTTTAAGCTGTCTTTACAAACTTTGAGAATGTTATTTTTGACTATACCGGTACTAAGCTCTAAAAACTGTCCGGTTTTGCCTTGAATGTATAAAATTTCATTTTTGTTATTTACAACTACACTGGGTGGGGAAAAACGGTCCAGTAAAATAGAATGAACCTTTTCTTTCAAAGGCTTCTCTGTTAGCTGTGAACCTCTTTCTTTTGATAAACGATCCTGGTAGTTGATGTAATTGATGAATTTCCTACTAATATCAGGGTTATATAGTTTTTGGAAGACTTTAAATTGTTTGTCAATAAGTTTAAATTGAGAACTGTAGGCGCTGAAAGATTCTGTATTGCCCAATAATAGATAGCCATTATCATTAAGACTGTAGTGAAAAATTGAAAAAGCGATATGTTGGAGTTCCTTTTCAAGATATATTAGCACATTCCGGCAACTCATCATATCCATTTTACTATATGGAGCATCCTGAACAATGTTATGCTCAGCAAAAATGATGTGATTTCGTATTTCGGTTTTTACATGATACTCATCTTGTGAAAAGTAAAAATACTTTTCCAGTAATTTCGATGGAATGTTTTGTACTTTTTTTTGTGAAAAGACACCTTTTCTGGCTTCTTTTAATGTTAAAACATCTATGTCGGTAGCGAATATTTTTAAAAATTTATTTACTTTTTCTTTTTCAAAATATTCCCGGAATAAAATGCACCAAGTATAAGCCTCTTCTCCTGTAGCACACCCTACAACCCAAATCTTGATCTCATTTGTAGTGCTATTATTAACTATTTTCGGAATAATTTCATTGCTGATATAATCAAAAGTATTTGGGTCCCTAAAAAACTCGGTGACATTGATTAGTAGCGAATTGTGCAATATTTCAGTTTCGCTGTTATGGCCTTTTATGTACTCAGTATATTGCTTTAAACTTCTGAATTTATTTGCGGTAATCCTTC
>JAOUKG010000040.1 GCA_029882725.1 Cyclobacteriaceae bacterium | reverse complement strand
ATGAAAAATGTTTTATTTGCCCACTGCACCCCTTTATCCAACAAAATATGTGGGTAAATCAATTGTCTTATTTTATTATTTTTTCCCATGTCAGTATCTCACCACTAAATTTTTCCTGATACTCTTCTGCTTTAAATTGATTGGGGAAAGCCGTTATACCCCCCCCCATTGGGCTACTTAGGTTTTCAGAGATAAGAAAAAAAGCATCCATTGCATTGATAAGTGTTCCTGGTTCATCGAAAGATGAAACCAAAATATGGGACATATCAGGAAAGCTGTTCTCCCTTAAATAATCAATCATACATTCCGTTGAATCAAATTTAAAGTTTTTTCCTTTGGAAGTAACAACCTGAGCCGCAAATCGATTATCAACGATAGTCATTTTACAGAAATGGCAGACTTCCATACCATATTGTATGGGAGTTGGCCCATTATTGCAGCCAAAGAGAAAAATAAAAAGAATTACAAAACCCGTTTTTTTCATTTTTTTGAGAATTTCTTCTCAATATAAAACGCAATAAACGACAATGCTATTCCAGCGAACAATAAATAACCACCCAACATGGGTAAAGATGTTGCTTTAAAGTTTAAAATCATTTTAGAACCAATGAGAGGAGGCTGATAGCCTTGTCCGGGGATTTTAATAGCCGCCATGGGATCAAGGTCGTGGCCGTAATTATATTCCCAAATATAAAAATCGTATAGCCCTGCTATTCCCAGGCCAACCATAACAATTCCCCAACCTAAATAAGCATACTTTTTTCCTGTAAAAACAACAATTACGCCCAGAAAAGACATAATACCCACAACCAAGGGAAATAGCTCAAACTCTTCCATTTGTTCCGGAATGTATTTCATTCCCACATAGTGATTGAGCAAATTAATATTTTTTATATCATTGGGGTTTTGGTCTGTAATTTTGTTAATCCAAATATTCATTCCAATGGAATCGGGATATTGTGGCGCCTCCAGTTTAATGTTCCACATGGGAAAAAAGAACAAAGCGAGAGGAAGTAATGCTGCGATGAGCATTATCCATTTTGATTTTTTCATGGTTTAGTTTTTTCTTTAAAAAAGAACCGAGAAACCGGGAATAAATAACAATCCCGGTTTCAAGGTTATTTGTTCTACCTACTCATCATCTAAACTCCACGTCAATTCAATATTTGAATCGGCAGGGGAAACCCTTACATAACCCTGCATCTCCTGGTGTAGGGCAGAACAAAAATCTGTACAATAGAAAGGCCAAACACCCACTTTTTTAGGATTCCACACGAATGTTTCGGTTTGTCCTGGCATTATTAATAGTTCTGAGGTATTGGCTCCTATTACACCAATTCCGTGAGGCACATCAAAGTCTTGCTCCAAATTAGTAACATGGAAATAAACCATATCCCCTACTTTTACACCTTCAATATTATCTGGCGCAAAGTGACTCCTTATAGTTGTCATATATATATGAACCACATTACCTTCCCTTACTACTTTTGCTTCACTTTCTGATTTAATAGCATAAGGGTGGTTGTTTTCTTCCAGTTTATAATATTTTTTAGAATTCTCAGTTATTAAAGAAGCTGGAAGACCTGCAGCATAATGAGGCTCTCCTACAGTAGGAAAATCAAGTAAAAGCTGCATTTTATCACCAGAAATATCAAAGAGTTGGGCAGATTGAGTCAACTCAGGTCCTGTGGGCAAATAACGATCTTTGGTAATTTTGTTCATTGCCAGGAGATATTTACCGAATGGCTTACGTGAATTACCACCGGGTATCATCAAATGCCCTACACTGTAGTAAGTAGGCTGACGATCAACTACTTCCCAGGTACCCAATTTCCATTTCACAACTTCAGATGATATAAAGAAGGTTGTATAAGCATTTCCTTTACCATCAAATTCAGTATGCAAGGGGCCTAAGCCTGCTTGTTCAACAATACCACCAACAACGTCTTCATATTTTAAGATAGGAATACCATATGCTTCGCCATCAAAACTTTCACTTTCAATAGCCGCAAGCATTTTAGGAAAAGAATGAGCGGTAAGTGAGGCTGATAATTTTCCACTACCTATAATAAACTCGCCTGAAGGGTCTACATCGCAACCATGAGGTGATTTAGGAGTAGGAAGGAAATAAACCAATCCCGGAAGTTCAGTAGGATCAAGCACTTTTACCGTTGTCATTTTATTGGAAGTGGCAGAATGTGTTGATTCATCATAAACATTATGTCTGTAATCGGCTGGCATTTCTTTAAATTTACCAGCAGCCATGTATTCTTCGGCTTTTTTCCAGTTAACAGCAGCGATAAAATCTTTGTCATTTTGAGATGCATTAACCTCTAGTAAAGTGTGAGCTTCTTCTGTATTATATGTAGAGAAGAACATCCAACCATGAGATTTTCCTCTTCCCGGGTGGGCAAGATCGTAGTTAAAACCAGGCATCATGATCTGAAATTCCAAATTCATATGGCCATCTTCGGGATTAACTTTGATAAAACTCATTGCACCTTTAAACTTACCTTTGTATTCAGCAATAGGCATATCAACCTGAGGTGCTGGCACACTAAATCTGGTTCCCGCAACTACATATTCTGTATTTTCAGTTACAAATGAAGAACTGTGATTACCGGCACTATTTGGTATTTCTATAATTTCTTCAGTTTCAAAAGTTTGAAGACTAATTCTTGCAATACGAGGCGTGTTGTTTCCATTAATAAAACACCATCTACCATCAATTTCACCATTTGTTTGGGAAAGATCCGGATGGTGGGAGTCGTCCCAAGGCACAAAACCATAAGAAGTTTCCAACATGGGCTTGGTTTCCTCATTAAATCCGTAGGCTTTTTCAGCATCTACAGAAAAAACAGGGATTACACGAAATAAACGCCCTGAGGGAAGACCATAAACGGCCAATTGCCCACTGAATCCACCGGAAACAAAAGCATAAAATTCATCATGCTCACCGGGTGCAACATAAACTTTTTCTGCAATATTACTGCCTAAAGCCCCTTTTTTGTCCCCCGAACCATCTTGACAGGAAGAAATTGACCACATAAGTGGTAGAAGCATAAAAATTTTAAATATTAAATGAAATGTTTTCATGACTTGTTTGATTTATTTATATAGTTATTCGGGTAATATCACTTTATCAACAACATTAATTATTCCGTTTGAGGTCTGAATTGTACCTATTATTTTCGCTCCTCCAACAAAAACATCTTCTCCCTCTTGTGTAATTTCGAGGTAATCGCCGGTAGCCATGTATAGCTTAAATCCTTTTTTCACTAATTTTTGAAGTGCAGGAACATCGTAAGAACCGGGGGAAGCGTGTCTTGTCAAAATGGTGGCAAGAGTACCCTTGTTTTCAGGTTTCAATAAATCAGACACTGTGCCTTCTGGTAAAAGATCGAAAGCGGCATTGGTGGGGGCAAAAACAGTTAACGGCCCTGCATTTACCAATACATGCTCAATTTCTGCAGCTTGCACTGCGGCTACCAAAGTAGTGTGATCAGGGGAACCTGCAGCAATCTGCAGTATGTTCTTGGCAGATTCATCATCTACCACAGAAGCTTGTCCTTTGGGTCTTGTATTTTCAAGATCGGCTACCTCTTCATTAGAGGCAGGAGGATTTGAACAAGATACCGCAAGGAGCATCAATAAAAAGGTTGTCGTTTTGATTAGGTTTTTCATAACATTTGATCATAAGGTTCTAAAATATTCAAACACCTTTCTGGCCTCTTCCTCTGTAAGATTCTGATTAGCCATAGGCGATCCATTGTATTCTATTAATAATAATTTTCCAATGGGGTCTTCCTGTGTCATCTTTTCAGGATTCAAAATCATGTTCATGGTCCATTCCGGGGTTCTACGTTCAGTAATTCCCTTTAAACCAGGTCCAATAAACCTCTTGTCTGTTTTATGACAAGCAGTACATTTGGCTTCAAAGATCACTTTGCCTTCATCGGCCAAAGTTTGATCTATTTCATCTCCAACTTCAACTTCCGACACAGGCCCAACTCCTTTATATTTTTCAAAAGATTTCTCGATTTCCTCTAAGGTGGCGGGGGTTTCTACTTTGCCCGGAGGTGCCGCACTCTCATTTCCACTCGGTGACGAAGAGCAACTTGCAATAAGAAGTGCCGACAAGATTGTTAAAATATGCTTCATTCTTCTCTGTAATTTAAGTTCATTTTAATTTTCATGTAAAATAAGATAAAAAGATATTATTATCCTATTTAAAATAAAAAATTTTTTTACATTTACATCATGTTTTCCAACTCCACAAAATACGCAATACGAACTATTTTATACCTCTCTGAAAAAGGAGAGGAAACCAAAAGTACTGTAGAAGAAATTGCCACTGCCCTTACCATCCCAAAACCCTATTTAAGTAAAGTATTACAACAATTATCGCGAAGTAACGTCATCTCCTCATTAAAAGGAAGGGGTGGTGGATTTTATATGGACAAACAAAACCGAAAAAAAAATCTTATTGATGTGATTGTTTGTATCGATGGTAAAAATGTATTCAAACAATGTCTATTAGGTCTTCCCAAGTGTAATGACAAAAACCCTTGTATCTTGCATTCTGAGTTTAAAAAATTTAAAACTAATCTGGAAAAAACGGTAATAGACAGATCAATTGAGCAAATGCTCAAAGATAACACTAGATACAAATAAATTTTAGTATTTTCGTGCTTACGTTTAATATTAAAAAGCATGAAAAAACAGAATATAGTCTTTATTGTTTCCTTGATTTTACTAATTGTCATTTTTGTATCAAAACAATCGGAGAAAAAACATGAGGAGGCTGAAGCCAATATGGAGGAAATCGATTCCATAGCCATTCGCTATCAATCAAATTGTGCCAGTTGCCACGGCGAAAAACTGAATGGTTTTGTCGACAGGAAATGGAAACATGGATCAGAAAGGGAAAATATTATGGCATCCATTAAATCAGGGTATCTTGAGGCCGGTATGCCATCCTTTGACGCCTTATTCAACGAAGAAGAAAGAGGGGAATTGGCTGATTTTATTTTAAATGGAGTTGAAAATGCTAAAAAGTACAACTTTGATTCTGTAATGAGTCCCATTTTTGAGGCAAAAAATTTAACTGTACGTTTAGACACTGTTATGGCGGGTGTTCAACACCCATGGGGCATTGCATTCCTATCTGAAGGTGCCATGCTTGTTACTGAGCGCTCCGGGAAACTGTATCATATTTCTTCTACTCTTGACACCACCGTAGTTTCTGGTGTACCTCCTGTTCTTGCCATGGGCCAGGGCGGATTGTTGGACGTTGAATTACATCCCCGTTTTTCAGAAAACAAACTGGTATATATATCTTATTCCAAACTTGTAATGGAGGGTATGGATTCTCTTTCCACCACAGCAGTTGTAAAGGGAAAACTAAACGGTACTTCTTTGGAAAATGTAGAAGAATTATTTGAAGCAAAACCCGCATTGCCTACACGCCATCATTATGGCTCACGACTTGTGTTCGGAAATGATGGTTATTTGTATTTTTCAGTAGGTGATAGAGGCAGAAGAGATGAAAACCCTCAGGATTTGACCAAAGATCCGGGGAAAATCCACAGAATTAAGGATGATGGTAGCATTCCTGAAGATAATCCTTTCGTTCATAACGATAATGCTAACTCTACTATATATAGTTACGGCCACAGAAACCCACAAGGATTAACAAAACATCCTGAAACGGGTATAATCTGGGAAAATGAACATGGACCACGTGGTGGTGATGAGCTAAACCATATCCGCCCCGGATTAAATTTTGGCTGGCCTGTTATTTCATACGGTATCAATTATGATGGTACGGTATTCACTACTGAAACAGCTCGTGAGGGAATGGAGCAACCTATTAATTACTGGGTTCCTTCTATCGCTCCCAGCGGATTTGCTATTGTTACCGGCGATAAATATGCAGCCTGGAAAGGTGATTTTCTAATTGGCAGTCTTCGTTTCAGGTATTTAAACAGGGTAAGAATGGAAGACGGAAAAGTAATAGAAGAAGAAAGCTTATTGAAAAATATCGGTCGTGTCCGATTCGTGGAAATGGGTCCGGATGGCTACATATACGTAGGGGTTGAGGAGCCCGGATATGTATTCCGGTTATTGCCACAATAGACAGACAGGGACGAATAACTATTTGTCTATCTGTTATCGCACCAATTATGCACATTAAAAAACACCCAATGGTTAAATTTACCATTGGGTGTTTTTTGTTTACTGTAATTTTGAACAATTGTAAATTGGTATGACGAATATATATTCGCCCATTAAATGTGGTGGGATATGAGCGAATGTTTATTCGCCCCTACCACCGTCGCCACGGGTGATGGAATGATATTCCTTGATGTATTCGTCCAATTCTTGTTTTAGTTGGTCAAAAACTTCGTATGCACCTGCGGTGGGCGGGCCATCGCCACTTTCAACGCTTTTACGTAAATAGGCTAAACGGTTATTTACCTTGATTGGAAAATTTAAAGGATCCTGCGGACTTTGATTTTGAACCTGATAGATTTTTTGTTCCACATCAGACAATTGTTTCAGTGTAATTTCAATATTTTTCAAATCTTCCCCGGTAAACATGTGTTTCGTTGAATCCAACCTTGTCTTTCTTTCCCTTATGGCTATAATTACTTTATTGGCTGTATCGGTGGCATTTCTGATTTGCATAGCTAAATCAAATTGTTTCTGCATATCAGCAATGGATATTCCTACTATTCTTGGGTCCTGTTTTAAATCAAAATCAGAAATCAGGCTTTCTCCATTGGCCGTCACTTTAACTATATATTTTCCAGGCACCGCCCAAGGCCCCAATTGAGGTCTTGCAGACCAGATAATCATCCCTTTAAACTCTTTTGCGCCTTCGTGCCTTCCGTTCCAAATCCATGTATTCAGGCCCTTAGCTGTAGTAGGGTCTTTTACATTCCTTCCGAACCAACTACTCCCTTCTTTTTCTTCAATTTTTGGTTTTGTTCCTGTTTTCTTTATAACGGTAGAACCTGTATGATCTATGATTTCAACAATTACAGAATCGGCCTGTTCCGGTAAATAATATTGGATAGTGGCATCCTGTACTCTTCTTACCGCATAATAAGGTTTCAGCAAACGTGCCTTTTCTTCAAGAATAGCTTCCCTGTATTCCCTTAATGGGGCTATGTCATCCAATATCCAAATGGACCTGCCATGAGTTCCTGCAACCAAGTCCTTTTCGGTTACTGATAAATCGGCTATCTGTGTGTCCGGCATATTTATTTGAAGGGAATGCCAGTTTTCCCCATCATCAAAAGAAACCCAAACTTGATGTTCCCCTGCAGCATACAACAATCCGGGTACATAAGGATCTTCACGAACTGCATGGATATAATCATCTTCCCGAATTCCTTTTACAATTAACTTCCATGTTTGCCCAAAATCATGAGTTCTCCATATATAAGGCTTTCTATCGTCCATTTGATAACGTTTCCCTGCGATATAGGCTGTTCCCTGATCATGTTTTGAAGCATCAATAACAGATACCCGTGTATGCTTTGGCATATCAGGGGGAGTAATGTTCGTCCAATTCTCACCATGATCACGAGTAATATGCACCAAACCATCGTCAGAGCCTGCCCAAATTGTATTTACATCCTGAAAACTTGGAGCCAGAGAAAAAACCGTGGCATAAATCTCGGGGCCATTCATATCTTTGGTTATTATTCCACCCGTAGGACCCAATGTTTCCGGATCGGCAAGCGTGAGGTCGGGACTTATTTTTTTCCAACTTTGACCTTCATCTTCCGAAACCCAAACATGTTGGGAACAGGTGTATAATTTATTGTGATCTACAGGTGAAAATACAATTGGAAATGTCCATTGCCATCTTTCAGGCAGAGCATCGGAAGGCTCACCACTAAAAAACCTTGGAGACACCTGCACATCGCGAATATGGCCCGTAGATTTATCAAACCGTGTTAATAAAGCCCCCTGACTTCCTGCGAAAAACACATTTGGTTTATCCGGGTGTTGCGCAATATAGCCACTCTCACCTCCTCCCGGACTAAAGTAATATTCGGAAGCTGGCCCCCGGGCTTGCAGAAACCCCCAACCTTCTGATGGAATGCATAGGGTAGAATTGTCTTGCTGTGCACCACAAATAAAATAAGGAAAATCATTCGTGGTCATAATATGATACAACTGAGCGGTTGGGAAATCATAATCGGTCCAGGATTTACCTCCATTTACAGAAACTGTACCTCCTCCATCGTTACCATTTATCATCCTCAATGGGTCTGTGGGGTCTATCCACATATCGTGATTATCCCCATGGGGCACATGAAGTTCTACATCAAATGTTTTACCTCCATCAGTAGATTTCCAGAAATCCACATTCAGGCCATACACCGTATTTTCGTCTTTGGGATCTGCAAAAATCCGACTGTAATAAAAGGCACGTTGCCTCAATTTACGCTCATCATTCACTTTTTCCCAGGTTTTTCCCGCATTATCTGATCGGAAAAGTCCTCCCTCATTGGCTTCGACAATTGCCCAAACCCGATTACTATTTGCCGGTGAAACCGTAACACCAATTTTTCCTATAGGACCTTCCGGCATTCCTTCATTTTGAATCAAGGGTTCCCAGGTGTCACCACCATTGGATGATTTGTAGAGGCCACATTTTTCACCCCCGCCCCACATTTTCCAGGGTGTGCGATACACCTGCCAAGTGGAAGCATATATAACATTGGGATTATTTCTATCCATTACCAGATCAATTGCACCTGCATCATCTCCTACATACAATACTTTTTCCCAGGACTGGCCACCATCTTTTGATCGGAAAACACCACGTTGTTCATTTTTCCCATAAGGGTGGCCAAGGGCAGCAACATAGAGAATATTTTCATTTTTTGGGTGCACCCGAATTACGGCAATGGCATGAGTTTCCTCCAAACCCATGTGTTTCCATGATTTTCCAGCGTCTTCCGATTTGTAAACCCCATCTCCCTGCATGATATTTCCGCGCAGTTCTGTCTCGCCCATACCTATGTATATAACATCCGGATTTGTTTCAGCGACAGCTACAGCCCCAACGGAAGAGCTTTTAAGTTGTCCATCTGTAACAGGCTTCCAATTGGTACCACCATCGGTTGTTTTCCAAAGGCCACCTCCCACGGCTCCAAAATAATACTCAAACTTACGCGTAGGGCTTCCCGCAACAGCCAGCGAACGACCTCCTCTATGAGGGCCAACATTTCGCCATTTCATATTGGAGATAAAAGCGGTATCCAATTTTTCAACAGGATCGATAATAAAACTTACAACTGAAGGCGAATTTGGTTGGTGCTTTGAACAAGAGAAAAGTAAAAATAGAATTGCAGCAAAATACAATTTGATTTTCATAGCAGATGAATTTGGTTAAAGGTTATTAAAAATAGGAAAAAGAAACTTCAATAACCTAAGCCAATGGTTTTAATAAACTATTTTGTTATTGCACTTTTTTGCAAGCCTGAAAATAAGAATTCATTTAAACGTTTAATAAACGGCTATTAAGGAGTGTTTTTTGTAACTTAGAATGGGGAGGGGATAATGCTATTTCCCTAACAAATAATCTCTATAACTCAAAATTTCCTGGCCTATACCCAAAAAAATAAACGTTTATTTTTTTGATCTAGATAACAAATTCTATAGAATAAATCAGGTTTGACGCCTATTAATTAAGGGGT
>JAOUKG010000735.1 GCA_029882725.1 Cyclobacteriaceae bacterium | reverse complement strand
TGGGAATCCCGGAATGCATGAAAAATTTCTTCTTCATCCTTGTAGAAGAAGTGAGCACCATTATTAGAATAATAATAACTCGATACTTTTTCCATTATCGTTTTATCTTTCTCTTTTATTGTCATTGAATAATCATTCTCAAAACTCCCTTCCTTGTTAATTACAATTAAATTTGCGCCTCTAAATTTTATGGAGACTAAGTAATCATTATTAAGTAATGAGTGAGTTGTTTGGTAGTACCTTGAGAGGCTTTCAAAGTTTCTTGGGTCATTGTAATAGGGGTTTCCGTAATTTCTATTGGCAACTCTTTGGTTATAGGAAGGATCATATTGGGGGTCAATAACTTCACCGAATATTTCATAGTGTTCAGGGGTTTCATTTATTTCCCAAACCACGAAAGAAGTTTTAAACTCGAAAGGCTTTTCTGTAGTTGATTGTCTTATTTTTTCTTTAATACGGCTTTCCCTTCGTTCTCCTAAATGAGAAAAAAAGTTACTTAAATTTGTGTAGGGTATGAATTTTACTGGATTCTCATCACCTGGCCTCATATTTATGTAATATAATCCCTGGCTTAATTTGTTGTTTCGTTCACTATAAGTGCCTGAAACTATCAAGTCTGAATATTCAAGTTTGTTAGTATTTCCTGAGAGCACCCTGTATTCTTCCGGAAGTTTTGAAGTACTTTCCATTAACAAGGTTCCCTGTGAATTAAAGACTTTTAAATTTAAAATATTAGCACGGGTTCCATGTTCTTTTTCGAGGAATAAAACATTAAATGATCCGTTCTTATTTTCTTTTAAATTCACTAAATCTGTATCATCTCTATAAAACCCTGGTAAAACCTGGATCATGTCAGTATTTAGGTCAAAATGAACAATTGTAGGCCTGTTTTTAATTTTACCTCCCAAAATCACTTGGTTTTCAATAATCAAAAAATGGGAAAGGTCTAATTCAATTTCATTTGTGATAGAATGAATTTCACTTTCTGCTGTTTCCAGGTTAATCTTATATATATAATAATTACTATCGGAAAAATAGCCATCACTAAATAACATGAAGAAAAATCCTTTTTTGTATTCATAACCTAAGAGGTGGTATTCAAATTCAGCGTGAATAGTAATTTCGTTTTTTTTATTCAAAAAGGTATCGAGTACAATGATTTGCCAGGGTTTTTGTCTGCCTTCAAAAAATCTTTTTTCTTTTCTAAATAAAATCAAACCATCGTTTTTCATGTTTACAACGTTGAATTCGTGATCGCCGTACTTATAATCAACTTCAAACCTACATGAATCAAACACTTGACCAAATAAGTTAATGTTGAAAATCAGAAAAAAAACGAATAAAATTTCTCTAATCATGTTCTCTGTTATTTAACACCGGCCATACTAAGAATAATTTCAAATTCCTCTTTTTCTACAGGTTGAACACTCAAACGACTATTCTTTACCAGAACCATATTTTGCAATTCAGGATTCGTCTTTATTTCAGCTAATGATACCGTTTGTTTTACATCTTTAAAAGGTTTTACATCTACAGCTACCCATGCATTATCTTCAGTGCTTGGGTCTTGATAAGCTTCCGTTATTACTTCGGCTATTCCAACTACACATTTTTCATTTACACTGTGGTAAAACAAAGCGAGATCACCCATTTTCATTGCTTTTAGATTATTTCTAGCCTGATAATTTCTAACTCCATCCCAGAAGGTTTGACCATCTTTTTTTAAATCGTTCCAAGAATAAGTGCCTGGTTCACTTTTTATTAACCAATAATTCATAATTAAGTATTGTTCATATTAAAGTATGTAATATCTATGCAAATAAATCAAAAAACGAATCAAATTATTCAAATATGAAGCGTAAAGGAATTATTTTTTATTTATTTGGTAAATTAGTTCCTGTTATTTAATTCTCTTCTAAATTTACATTTATTTAAAAACATATCACTTGGATAACTACGAGATTTTAAAAATACTTCAATTAGGGATTACACTGATGGAACTTCATGATGAAGATTCTCATAAAATCAGGACATTCAATAATGCATTTTTTAATTTAGAAAGATACGAACAAACACTACAGAATAAATCCGAAGCCGAACTTAAGGAAATTGGTGGTGTAGGTGCTTCCATTGCGAAAGTAATACTGGAAATAGTAAATACAGGTGCATGGAACTATGCTGAAGATTTATTAAAAAATACTCCTGTTGGAATTCAGGAACTCTTGGCTATGAGAGGGGTTGGAACGACTAAAATCCGTACAGTTTGGAAAGAAAAAGGGGTGGAAAGCCCATTGGCTTTTCTTGAATTAGCCAAATCGGGTGAATTGGAAAAGCTAAAAGGATTTGGTAAAAAGACTGTTGAAAATATTATTGATAGCCTTGAATTTTATTTTGAAAACAAAAGTAAGTTTCTGATTTCTGATGGTCAAAACTAT
>JAOUKG010000733.1 GCA_029882725.1 Cyclobacteriaceae bacterium | reverse complement strand
GGCACTACCAGTTCCTTTTGTGGCCTTCCATATTTTACGGCTTTTCCCCGTTTTGGGAGTTGCAATGTGGATACTCCAGGGGTATGAACTGCGTACAGGAGTAAAGGGGAGTATATCGCGTTGGCCAGGTACACGAATATAGGCCAGTTCTTTACCATCGGGCGACCATACAGGATTGGAGTCATTGTCCACACTGGGATTCATATAGACTATGGTTTTTTGAGTCAGGTCATAAACCCCTACAAAAGCATGATCACCCCGGCGGCTCACGTAGGCCAGTTGAGTGCTTCCAGGCGACCAGACAAGTGCACCTGCCCCGCCTCTAATATTGAAAAACTGTTCAGCTTTTGCATCCATATTCCCCGGGTCCCATTTCCACACTTGTCCCCGGTTGAGAAAAACGAGTGTTTTCCCGTCGGGCGACAAAGCAGGGGAAGAGCCTTCGGAAACAAGATTAAGGGAATTGTCGGTGAGATTGATTTGCCAGATTTCCCTTTTGGTCTTTTGAGGGGAACTTGTAGAGTTGGGAATTTCCCCATTGCGGTTGGGAGCTCCTCCACGCACAAAATATAAGGTTTTTAAGTCCGTGCTGAATACCAGGCTTCCAATATCTTGTCCATCATCTTCAGAATAGGAGGTTAGTTTTCGAGTTTCGGATCCGTTGTACATATAAATATTCCTTACCCCCTCTTTGTTTTCCACCCAGGCCACGGTTTCCCCGGAAGGGGCAGCAGTTAGAGAAGTTGGAAAGGCATAGTCCAACATTTCACGGAGGGTAGGAGTATTTTGAGCATTTATTTCCGCCGTAAGGGCTAAGAAGAAGGCGATTATCAGGACAAACTTTACAGAAATAGATTGATGCATAGCAGGGTATTTAGGTTGAGAAGGAAAGTTAGTAGGATTATTTTGAAATAAGTAATGTTAAATATTTTAGTATGAAAGAAGTTGAAGGAATATTTAAAGCATGGAGATACCAATGAATAATAAACGTTTATATCACGTTTATTCTTTTTTAAACTTACTAGTTTTATATAAAAGTACTAAAAAATCATACTTAAATATAATTACTGCTAAAGGTAACAAATAGTTGTCTGAGGGGGCAACTATTATCAATTTGTATCGTATGTCAAATAGAAAGGAAAGAACGGTAAGTTTATATAAAAATTATTTTGCTGTCTTTTATGAAAGACAAAATCAAAAAGTTAGAAATAAAATTTTATGGACTTTTCGCCTTATTGAAACACTAAAATACATACCAACAGAATATTTAAAACATTTGGAGGGGACAAAGGGTCTCTATGAAATTAGGATTAAACATGGGAGCGATATTTATCGTATTTTCTGTTTTTTTGAAAAAAAGAAACTAATTGTTATTACTAACGGATATCAAAAAAAATCGAAAAAAGCATCTAAATCAGAAATAGAAAAAGCACTAAAAATAAAGGAAGAGTATGAAACAGAAGAGCAATTTAAAAAGCCTTGATCAATTTGTCGATGAACAGTATGGAAGAGGCACTCCGAAACGTGAGGCTTTTGAGCAAGGTTTTGGAGAATTTAAAATGGGTTATCTTTTACAGCAGGCCCGACTAAAAAAAGGAATGACTCAGGAAGAATTAGCTGAAAAATGTGGTACAAATAAAGGATACATCTCGAAAATAGAAAACAACATAAAAGAAGTCCGGATTTCAACTCTACAGAGAATTGTAGAGTTGGGTTTGGGAGGGCAATTGGAGGTCTCAATTAGGTTATGATTCACCTCCTCAATATCTTTTAACCTAATTTTATAGTCATTGAAGCTCCTTATTAGGTCTTTTAAGTTATTGTATGTATTTTATTTTTCATAAAAAACCTAAATAAGATTAACAAGTTGATCTTATTTCGTAAATTTACTTTAAATAAGAAATTTATGCTAAAAGAAATATCTAAAAAACATGTTCTTGATAGAATAAGGTTTGAAAACCCATGGTGGGTAGATGGGCATATTGAAGAGGATTTTGATGAAATGCAGAGGAGGTTGTATTTCGAATTATTTAAGCCGTTAGTGTATGAAAAAGAAATTCGGAGAGCCGTTGTATTGATGGGGCCAAGACGTGTTGGCAAAACGGTTATGTTATATCATCTTATTGAGGACATGATTCAAAATGGAATTAATCCCAAGAAAATCATCTTTATAACCATTGAAAATCCGATTTATAATAACATTTCTTTGGAACAATTGTTTCATTATGCTAAAGAAGCAACAGGGCTGATGGAGAAATCTGACTGGTATATAATCTATGATGAAATTCAATATTGCCGGGATTGGGAAGTTCATTTAAAGTCATTGGTTGACAGTTATAGAAAAGACAAATTTATCGTTTCTGGTTCAGCTGCTGCTGCTTTAAAGTTTGCAAGCAACGAAAGTGGAGCAGGAAGGTTTACAGATTTTTTACTTCCCCC
>JAOUKG010000734.1 GCA_029882725.1 Cyclobacteriaceae bacterium | reverse complement strand
GTTAATAACAGTAAATATATATAGTGATTTCATGCTTTACAAATACTGAAAAGAAAGTTTGGGTTATCCAATGTAACTTAATGAGTAAAAAAGAAGGAATTACCCCCTACTTTTTATCACAAAACCCCCGGTATCAAATCCTTGTACACCACTCATTTCAAATGACACAACTCTTAATTTTTTATAAATCTTAGTATTTTCTTCCTGGCCTGTCAATAATAAAATCATCCATCAATTGGTTTACAGTTTCTTTATAAGCCCACTGCATAACATGTTGATCACCCCCAATTACATGAATTTCACAATTGGGGAAATAGAGCCTCGTTTTGGCCTCTTTTGCCTCCGCCATACTTCTGTAAACCACCATGATGGGAATAGTCCATGGATAAGGCTGACATACCTCCTCTGCATGTAAATTGTACTGAATGTTTGCTAACAGCCAGTTGGGGTAGTCAAGGAAATACTTACCGAACTCTTTAAGATCTTCAGGCGCTGTGTCAGGAGGAATCAATTGATTTAATAGCATTACTTTAATCTCTGGTGTCCATGCAAGTTGTTGTGCAAAAATGACTTCGCGAATATCCTGGGTCATTGGAGGCCATGTGGTTATCCCAATATCAAGAAGGATTAGTTGGGTTATAGTGCCGGGATGCTTTATTTCAAATTGTGTTAGTGGGCTGTGGCCAAAGCTGAACCCTACTCCTATAAAATGATCTACATCTTCTTTGTTCACTACATCATAAATTGCATCAGCCAAAAGTCCCATGGTGTATTCAACATCTTCAGGTGCATCGCTTAACCCTTGCCCTGGAGGATCTATGTAAATACACCTGGCTTTATCCCTAAAATGATCAAACTGCTTTTCGTAGACTCCCAGAGGATTAGTCCATCCTGGAATAAAAACCATAGTTACCGGTCCTTTACCAATGATCCTGTAATGCACTTTAATTCCTGTACTTTCCATAATCACATAACGATCCTGATCAAGGCCATGGTAAAAACTATTTGCCTGACTGTTTGGAAGGTCAAGGTCCTCCCCTGACCTACCGTGTTCGATAATTGGTTCCTCCGACAGTTGACAACCACCGGTTGGTAAACCAATACATACTAAAATGAAGAATAAAATTCTAATGGTTTTCATGATTATTGCTTTTAAATTAACACCAAACTTTAAGGACGTTAAGGCCTTAAAAAACGAATGATTAAGTAGTATAAAGTAACAGCAAACAATCATCCTTTACTAAACAGTATTGTTGCAACCTTATGTAAATTTGGGCCAACAAATGTTGCATTTTGCCAATATGGTTGTGTTTTAAATAAATTAAGAGGTTCTATATAAAAAACACTCCTGATCTCAAGAAAACTATATTTGCTAGAGTGCCTTTGGTTTTTTAATGGATATCCTTTTAAAAATTCACTTTTCTGGTATTGTAAGAGCTAAGCCCTATTTCATCTAAAATTTCAAGAAAAAAGGGTTCATCGCGAAGGATATCAAAATCGGGATTGGTGGCAATCAAATTAAGATAAACATAAAGTCTCCAATTTGATTCCATATTCTTTTGTAGCCAGTAAACTGACTTCTCTTTGTTTCCTGAAATTGCATACCACCAGGCAATAAAAAAAGGATGCCCACTCAGCCCCTCAACAGGAATGGGTTTCTCTATATTGATATCTATAATCCATGTAAAAAGTCCATTTATACCAGATTTTTCATAAGCATCCTCTATCTCCCTATCATAATCGCCTGTATCGGGATACGTGCGAATAATTTCCTGAAGTTCCTTCATGGCTTTTTCTCCATTGCCCAATTTAACATTATTCAAAAAGAAGAGCCATTTGTTTTCAAGAAAATCTGGTTTGAGGTCTCGTGCACTGATAGTTGCTTCCATGGCCTTATCGTATTTTTCTTCGAAATAATATATCCATGCATTTAAATTCTGAACAACCCAGAAATAAGGTTCCAATTCCAGAGCGAGATCCATGTGTACGCGGGCCTGTTCTATGGGTCCGGTTATCATAAGTAACTGGGCATACCATTGATGAGTGGTTGCAAAATTCGGATTTAACTGCACAGAACGTACAAATTCTCTTCGGCCTTCCTCAAACCTACGTTCAGCCCATACGTGATAAGCACCTTTTACAGCATGAGCCTCGGCACAATCAGGGTCTATTTCCAATGCTTTCATACTCAAGGCCAAAGCCTTTGGAAACCCCTCTTTTTTGGGAAGTATACCCCAGGCTGATATATTAAACCAAGCATTTGCGAGACCTGCATATGCTTCCACAAAATTCGAATCCGCTGCTATAGCCTTTTCAAAATATTGAAGACAACTCATCACTCCCTCTTTGTTAAAATCAAACCGTTGTTGACTATTTGCTTTGTGAAGTAAAAACCGGCCTCTTAAATAATTATCATACGCCTCTGGATTTTGAGTTGGG
>JAOUKG010000731.1 GCA_029882725.1 Cyclobacteriaceae bacterium | reverse complement strand
AGGTTGCGAAAACTCCTTTTTACATAAAATGTAACATCCTCTTCTGCAACAGGCTCTCCAATGGAATTCACTAAATGCGCTGAAATATATCCCAGACTATCTTTTTCACTAAATTTAAGTTCAATTGTACAAGTTGCAGCTTCCAAATCGGTGGAAGCATCACTATATCCTTCTACATCTTCTACCCGTGCTTCAAACGAGAGGATTCCTGTACTATCCGGGGCAATAAGTGCATCTGGCGCCAACACAAATACTCCAGTACCCGATTCATCCGTTACCTCATTTCCCAAAAGTTGGTCTTCTTCACCAATTTTATAAAAATTTACGGAAAGCCCTACCAGATCATCATACCCCTTCTCGGCCCTTGCGCGAGCTTTTACTTTCAAATAACTCCCCCTATCAGGATCTTTAAAAAATCCCATCGACAACCGGGGTTTTACAGGCTCTTCGTCCTGATAAGCATTTATCAAGGTACTGCTTAACAAAACCACTATTGAAACCAATAACGATTTAAACATGGTAATTCTATAATTATGCCTTTTCATTTTCCTTTTCAGTTATGTATTCTTTGAATTCCTGTATAGGTACAATGGGAATTACCCTCACTAAAAATGTCATTATAAGCAGAGCCATGGCTAAAGTACCAATGGTAATGGCCCATTCATCATATGTAGGTGAGTACTCAGTCCAGCTTTCTGGAATACCTTGCTTAGGCATAAATGGATGCAACAACGTGGGAGCCACGATAAGGAATCTTTTCCACCATGCTGCAACTACTACCAAAATTGAGATAATAAACAGTGGCAATGGTTTACGGCCTTTCGGTGTTGCAATAACCACCACTGGCAATACCAATCCGAATACAATTACGCTCCAAAACAAGGTAGCATAATGACCAAACAAAAGTGAATACAAATGAATTTCCTCTTCTTTCTTTAGTTTATAAGCAGGAATTAAATACTCATTTATGTTGAAGTACAGGTATAGCAAACACAACATAGCCAATAATTTACCCATTTTATCAAAAAGGTCGTCGGTTATATATTCTTGCAATCCATACGTTTTTCTCAAAATAAACATGGTTGCAATAACCCCACCAGCACCCGCCACAAAGGCACCTGCCACGAAGTATGCTCCAAAGTTTGTGCTGTCCCAACCGGGTCTGAATGTTGTTGCAAACAACCAGGCAGTTACAGTATGTATTCCAAAAGCCAGAGGAATAATCATTATGGATAAGTACTTGATAGCCTGATTGTATTTTCTATGCTGTAAAGAGGTTCCTGACCAATTCAGTGACAATTTTCCATACCATTTTTTCAAAAAAGTACTACCATTGAATTTTGTTTTTAATAGTGCGAAATCTGGCAAAAGAGGAAAGAACAACAACATAACACTCACAAACAAATAAGTAGTTATAACGAGCACATCCCAAATAATGGGCGACTGCAGCCTTCCGTAAACAAACAAGTGCCACAACCTATCAGGCCGCCCCATATCAACAATTATGGTTAAACCTGCCATGATGATCGCTGAAACTGCTATAATTTCAGAAATTCTCGTGATGGGTATACTCCATTTGGCTCCTGATAATCTAAGAATTGAAGTAACGAGCGATCCCACTAGGGAAATTGCCACAAAAAACACAAAATTACTGATATAAATGCCCCAAAAGGCATAATCGCGTAATCCAGTAACTGCTAACCCTCCATTCAATTGACGGATATAGCTTATTACCCCCAAGGTTGAAACAATAATCAAGACAACCGTCCAAATTACTCCTAACTTTCCGAATTTTCGAGGGGATAAGTCTGATATTATTTTATCTATAGTCATAATTGAAAGAGATTAGTCTGCTTTTTCATCTTTAAACTCTGTGTAATTTTCCAACCCTTCCTCGTATTCATATTGTCGGTCTACGGGAGGCAGGTAATATACACTTGGGCTTGTTCCAAAATCTTCCATCATTCTGTATCCTGCCCTATCTTTCAAAAGTTTACTCAACCTTACAGTTTCAGAACCGTTGGTAACTACATCTTCGTATTGATCTCCAAAATAGAAAACTGAGTTGGGACAAGCAGAAACACAATGAGGTAATTCACCCTTAGTGAGCATATCAGGACAAAAATCACATTTGTCTACAGTACCATGTTGAGGAGGCACAGAAGTTTCAGGTGAATGATGGTGTCCTTCCATTAAAGATACCAAATCAACATTCAAATTGGGATCTTCCCAGTTGAACACCCGGGCAGAATAAGGACAAGCTGCCATACAGAATCGGCAACCAATACATCTGTCGTTATCTATAAGAACAATGCCGTCTTCCCTTTTGAAAGTGGCATCTACAGGACAAACTTTTACACAGGGAGGTTTATCACAATGCTGACACATAACAGGTTGCCAATAGGGTGCAGTATTTTCAGAATCCTGCATACTATAGATT
>JAOUKG010000732.1 GCA_029882725.1 Cyclobacteriaceae bacterium | reverse complement strand
CTCCTTTTTGATTAATACAGAATATTATCTATTTAACATTCTATCCAGTGAACTTCCGGAAGTAGAGCCTCTACCGTAAAAAGTATAGATACTATTTGCGGTAAGAGTTCTTTCAGATAACGAAGCTGTACCTAAAGAACTATCATCTACAGAGTTAAAGATTTGAATTCTTTTATAAACATCTGGCTCCACAGCAAGAAAAGTGCTTGCATTTTTAAACGCCACATTAGACAATGTTTGAATTGAACCACTTGAATTTTCAACTTCCATATATATAGAAACCGGAGTATCGTGAATAAAATTTGCAATTCGCAGATATACCTTTCCTTCCATTGATAAAGAGCTTATATCATCATTTATAATAGCTAATTCATAATTTCCAGAAACCCCTGTAAGGCCAATAGTATAATATCCATTATCCTGAATTGACAAATTACTAACAGCCAATTCTGATAACCAATCTTTAGTATTTATATCTATTGATCCTGGTTGCCATGAAAAATAGTTAGTGGTAGGATAAACTGAGAAATAGCCCAGTGAATCTGCTCTGGTAGCCAGATTTCCATTAAAATTGAAAATGACTTTTTTGGCATCGGGTGCTGCGTTAAAAAGTTTAATTTTAGCACCCTTACTTACAACTAATGTAGGGCTAAAGTCATGCTCTTCGCTACAAGCAACTGATAGAAAAGCAACGGCTATGGCTACAATGCTGATATTTATTCGTTTTATATATTTTTTCATTTTATCAAATTTTAATTAACAATGATTAGGGAAGGACAAACCAGGGTTTCTTAGTATGGTAATCCATAGCTGTTGCCCCTATAACCTCAAGGGCTTCAATATTCCAAACATATTCGGAATTGTAACGAGGTCGGCATCTATAAGCCGGATTTCCATTATTGTATTCCCATAAAGGATTTGGAATGTTAAATCCTTTATAAACAGTATTACTATATTCATACCGCCTCATATCAACCCAAGTTTCCAACGCTCCATGAGCCCACATCGCTATATATTTTTGCAACATAATATCTGAAACGGTCAAGACATTTCCATCGGCAGCTACTGCAGCACTTGCTAAATAATTATCTCTGTCAACTACATCAACTCCAACAAAATCCATATGTGCACTGATACCATTTATGTAGGCACTGTAGGCCGTTGCCTTGTCTCCTTTAATAAATGCAGCCTCAGATTTAATAAATTGTAATTCTGAATAAGTCATTATAGGATAATCTGCATTATCGAAGAAAATGTAATTATTATAAAAAGTTGGCACTTTTTGATCACCTGAATAGGGATCTCCGGAACCATTTACCACTCCACGATATTGACCATCAACAGAAGGATTGAACATCATAGGTAATCTAGGATCAACTACCCCATTCAAAATCGTTCCATCTACCAAACGTATAGGATACGCAGCCTGCTTTCTTGACCCAAAGTTAGATCTTCTGGGGCCAAGGAAATTAGAATTCGTACTGTTTGTGCCTTCATGAGGAACATAAAAGTTATCACTATTAGAAGTAAACGAATTTTCAACCAATGATATTACCAAATCAGGATCATAAGTTGCCTTATTGCTAATATGATGTGCATTTCTTGCAAGTACAGCATATACAAATTTTTCCCATTTTGTAGCATCTCCCTGATAAGCCAAATCACCATTAAACAAGGATTGACTTTCATCATTCATATTTAAATATTCAAGGGCTTTATTTGCAACAACCCTTACTTCCTCATAAATTTCCTCTTGAGTATCATAGTCAAAAACATATCTATTGGGTTCCCAAGCTTGCTTTAATATCATTTCACCATAAACATCTGTTGAAGTTTGCCAACTCCAGGCCCTCATTGCCAAAGCAGCTCCTGCGTACCAAGGTTTTTCATTTTCAATGGCATCTTCCACTATTAAATCCACATTCTTTCCTATTGCCCAATAGTGTTGCCTCCACTTTTCACCAATTGCATCGGAACCCGTAAAAAACCCATGGATATCAGCACGATAATTAGAAGAAGTACTCCCTATATTTTGTACATACATTCCTATATATCTGGTATCAAACAATTCTCCCCGTGCCATATCTTGAAACAGAGGAGGAAGAATAACATCCCCAGTTGCTTTTTGTGGTAAGTTTGGATCATAATTTATATCCAAATAATCATTACAGCCATAACTTATAATTCCCACAATAAACATTAATATAATTTTATATAATTTCATCATTTCTAAATTTGAATTTTACAAATACTACAAGCCTATTCTCACACCAAAAGTGAAACTCTTAGGAACAGCCACAGATCCAAAATCGAAACCAAAAGCTCCTGCCCCTGAAGTGGCAGGGCTTGTACCGTTTACCATCGGATCAGCTCCCTTATAATTGGTAATCATAAACAAATCATTAAAAGTGGTAAAGATACTTGCATTCCTAATAATCTT
>JAOUKG010000730.1 GCA_029882725.1 Cyclobacteriaceae bacterium | reverse complement strand
CGTTGTACCAATCACAACCCGATCGGGTTTCATGAAATCATCAACTGCTACACCTTCCCTAAGAAATTCCGGATTGGAAACTACATCAAAAGGAGCATTTGCATTTGATCCTAATGCTTTTGACACTTTTTCTGAAGTACCCACCGGAACGGTACTTTTATCTACAATTACAACATAGTTTTCAAGCAATGGTCCCAAATCGGAAGCCACTTTCAAAATATATTGCAAATCTGCCGACCCGTCTTCACCAGGAGGAGTAGGTAAAGCCAAAAATATTACTGTTGCACCTTTTATTCCTTCTTTAAGGTTGGTAGTAAAATTGAGTCGCCCTTGTTTTGTATTTCTTTGGAATAAATTTTCAAGACCAGGCTCATAAATTGGAATTTTACCTGAATTGAGCATATTTATTTTATTCACGTCAATATCTATACAGGTTACTGTATTACCTGTTTCAGCAAAACAGGTTCCTGTTACAAGCCCCACATAACCTGTCCCTACTACTGCTATTTTCATATATTGTTAACTTTTTATAGTAATTACGTTCAATTATTTTTAGATTATACGTGCGCAAATTTATTTAATTTAATCTTACCTTATTAATAATATTGATAATAAGCCTGTAATTCTTTCAGGTTTTCAATATTCTTCAGGCAAATAGCAATTAAATTTGAGTAAAAATCAGCATTAACCCGTATTTAGATATGTATCAGGAAACCGAAAACCAGCAAATGATCAGGGAGATGATCAAACAATTTGGTGAAAAAGAAATGATTCCCAACAGAATGGTTTGGGACGAATCACAACATTTTCCCATAGACTTATTTCATAAATTAGGTAAGTTGGGACTTATGGGTGTTTTAGTTCCTCATGAATATGGTGGTAGTGGTTTTGGGTACCCCGACTATGTAACAGTAATAAGCGAAATTGCGAAAATAGATGGGTCAATAGGACTTTCTTTGGCAGCACACAATAGTCTTTGCACCGGACATATACTTCAACATGCCAATGAAGAGCAAAAAAGGAAATACCTCCCAAAATTAGCTTCCGGCGAATGGATTGGAGCTTGGGGTCTTACCGAACCCAATACCGGTTCAGATGCTGTAAATATGAGGACCGTGGCCAAACAAGAGGGTGACTATTTCATAATTGACGGAGCCAAAAACTTTATCACTCATGGAAACTCCGGAAATGTGGCTGTAGTAATAGCCCGTACAGGAGTAGTGCGTGATTCACATGGAATGACTGCTTTTATTGTTGAAAGGGGTACTCCTGGTTTCAATAAAGGCAGAAAAGAAAATAAATTAGGTATGCGTGCCTCCGAAACAACTGAAATGATTTTTGAAAATTGTAAAATTCATAAATCCCAGGTAATTGGAGAGGTTGGAGATGGGTTTATCCAGTCGCTCAAAGTACTGGACGGTGGAAGAATTTCCATTGCAGCCCTTTCCTTGGGCATTGCAAAAGGAGCACTTCAAGAATCTATAAAATACAGCAAGGAGCGTAATCAATTCGACAAACCGATTTCCTCATTTCAGGGAATTTCTTTTAAATTGGCAGAAATGGCTACAAAGGTAGAAGCCGCAACTCTTGTTACAATGCAAGCAGCACATATGAAGCAAGCGGGCAAAAAAGTAAGTAAAGAATCGGCTATGGCGAAATATTATGCTTCCGAAGTGGCCGTTGAAGTTTCAACTGAAGCCGTTCAAATTTTTGGCGGTTATGGCTACACCAAAGATTATCCCGCCGAAAAATATTTTCGTGATTCGAAATTGTGTACTATCGGTGAAGGAACATCAGAAATTCAAAAATTAGTAATCAGTCGTGAACTATTAAAGTAATAAAAATGAAATCATATTACCTATCATTTATCTTTTTAAGCTTCTTTGTTAATTGCTCTGTTAAAGAAAAGGATGAATCAATAAAAAGCCCTACTGAAGATATTGAATCTTTTTTCGATCTCAACTTCACAAAGTCCGAACGAGATAGCATGCAAGAAGACTTGGAGCAAAACAAGGAATACTACCAAAAACTACACAGCTACAAATTGGAAAATGCAATTCCTCCTGCAATAATGTTCAACCCAATACCTGTTGGGTTTAAATGGAATAAAACTCAGGAATTGGTCAATTTCGGATTAAAAAATCAGGTGACTCTTCCTGAAAACAGGGATGAATTGGCTTTTTATCCTGTTGCTGACCTTGCTGTATTAATAAAATCACGGAAAATCACTTCCATGGAATTAACCCAACTTTATTTAAACAGACTTAAAAAGTATGGAGATACACTACAATGCATAATTGTAATTACTGAGGAATTGGCCCTTTCTCAGGCAAAAAAGGCAGATGAAGAAATTGCTGCAGGCCAATATCGAGGTCCGCTTCATGGAATACCTTATGGAATAAAAGACCTTCTGACATTAGATGGATACAATACTACCTGGG
>JAOUKG010000729.1 GCA_029882725.1 Cyclobacteriaceae bacterium | reverse complement strand
GGCCTGTCAAAACAAGAGCAAAAAGAGAAAACTGAAGCATTATTGGAAGAGTTTAGTCTTACTCATGTAAGAAAAAATTTAGGAGTTGTATTGTCTGGGGGTGAAAGAAGACGGACTGAAATTGCCCGGGCTCTGGCTGTAAACCCCAACTTTGTTTTATTGGACGAGCCTTTTGCAGGTGTAGACCCTATAGCTGTGGAAGAAATTCAGGGAATCGTTGCCCGTTTGAAGGATAAAAATATTGGAATTTTAATCACAGACCATAATGTGAATGAAACTCTTTCCATTACCGACCGTGCCTATTTGATGCATGAAGGAAAACTACTCAAATCGGGCACAGCAGAAGAATTAGCCAATGACGAAATTGTTAGAAAAGTATATTTAGGCCAACACTTTGTATTGAAAAGAAAAATCTAAAATTGACCGGGAAGCTAAAATATCAGTGAAGAATAGTTAATTTAGTATCGATATAAGCGCTGTATATTTTGAAAATTATAAATTCCATAGTTTCCTGGGCATTTAAAAAAAGGATCCATCAGATAGAACTGTTCCTTAAATACCCCCACGACGTACAAAATGAGGTCTTTAAAAACCTTTTACGCAACGGCCGTGATACAGAATTTGGTAAAAAATACGGGTTTTCTAATATTATCTCCCCGGATGATTTCGCTAACAGAATACCGGTGCAAAGCTATGAACAATTATTCCCTTACATAGACCGCACCATGAAAGGGGAAAAGAACTTGCTCTGGCCTTCTGAAGTAAAATGGTTTGCAAAGTCTTCGGGTACAACAAATGCCCGATCCAAATTTATACCTGTAACCAGTGAAGCCTTAGAAGATTGTCATTTCAAAGGGGGTAAAGACATGCTTTCTATTTATGTTAATAACTACCCCAATACAAATCTATTTAATGGAAAAGGTCTCGGTATTGGTGGGTCACACCAAATCAATGAATATGACCCCACTGAGACTTCTTTTTATGGAGATGTATCGGCAGTTATTATGCAAAATCTACCCGTATGGGCTCAATTTATTCGCACACCCAGCTTAGACCTTGCACTTTTGGATAAATGGGAAGAAAAAATTGAAAAAATGGCAGAAGTTACCTCCAGGGAAAATGTTACCAATTTATCCGGAGTACCTACATGGACCATTCTTTTAATCAAAAAAGTGGTAGAAATCACTAAATCCAATAATATTTTAGAGGTTTGGCCAAATCTCGAAGCTTTTTTTCATGGTGCTGTAGCTTTCAAACCCTACAGAAATCTTTTTAAAGAATTAATCCCTAAAAAAGACATGCATTATATGGAAACCTATAATGCTTCTGAAGGGTTTTTTGGAATTCAGGATCACACACAAAAAGATGAACTCCTACTAATGCTTGATTATGGAATATACTATGAGTTTATTCCTGTTTCTGAGCTCGAAAGTGAAAATCCTCGTACTCTTACACTTGATCAGGTAAAAAAAGGAGAAAACTATGCAATGCTTATTACTACCAATGCCGGACTTTGGAGGTATAATATTGGAGATACAATAAAATTCACTTCTACAGCTCCCTATAGAATAAAAATTTCTGGCAGAACAAAACATTTTATCAATGCCTTTGGTGAAGAAGTAATTATTGAAAATGCTGAAACAGCTATCTCCTATGCTTGTGAGCATACCGGGTCAATAATTGATAATTTCACCGCCGCACCTGTATATTTTGAAGGCAATAATAAAGGTTGTCATGAATGGATAATTGAATTTAGTAAAGAGCCCGACAGCCTTGATCGTTTTAGGAACCTTTTAGATGAAACCCTTAGAAATATCAATTCCGATTATGACGCAAAAAGGTATAAAGATATGGCACTTCAAGCACCTATTGTTCGCATCGCCCCTGTTGGTACTTTTTATGAATGGATGAGAAAAAAAGGAAAATTGGGTGGCCAAAATAAAGTACCTCGTCTTTCAAATAACAGAGAGTATATCGATGATGTTTTTGCCATTATGAATAGTAAAGGAGAGTATAAAAGTACAGCCTGATTTATGGAATTTGTTAGTAAAAACAATTCTTAACCAACCACTCAAATAACAAACATTGTCTCCCATGGGCTTTATGAAGTTCTTTGTAAAAAAATAGTTTTATGAAGCTCACTTTAACAATTCTGGCATTTATTGGTATTACCCTTTCTGTTTTTTCTCAATCGGAACCGCCTGTCAGAGATCTACGGCATTATGATATATTAGAAAGCGTTTCAGCCGAAAGAATTGAAAAAGATATTAACAAACTTGTCAATTTTGGTACCCGCCACACTATGTCAGATACTGTTTCCAAAAAACAAGGTATAGGAGCTGCCCGCAGGTGGATAAAATCTGAATTAGATCAAATATCAAAAGATTGTAACAATTGTCTGGAGGTTTATTATCAACGTACACTGGTAAAAGGTGATCCTAAAA
>JAOUKG010000728.1 GCA_029882725.1 Cyclobacteriaceae bacterium | reverse complement strand
GATTATGGGTACTTCTTTATTACCCGAAAAGGGCCTTGATGCCGATGTTCTTCTTTCCAAAACAACCGATTTGTTTCTTAACCATTCCTTGCAAAACGGGCATCCCAAATTTATGGGTTACATAACATCTTCTGCAGCACCTATTGGTATTTTAGCCGATTTATTGGCAGCTTCGGTAAACCCCAATGTGGGGGCACAGGTTTTAAGCCCTGTGGCAACGGAAATTGAAAAGCAAACGGTTAGATGGTTAGCAGAATTTATTGGTATTTCTTCCGATTGTGGTGGAATATTGGTAAGTGGAGGGAATATGGCCAATTTTACTGCTTTTTTGGCTGCCAGAACCGCAAAACTTCCATTAGAAACTAAAACCGAAGGGATTTCTAATAGTACTGAAAAATGGACAGTGTATTGTTCTAAAACTACCCATACCTGGATTGAAAAGGCTGTGGTGCTTTTTGGGTTGGGCCTTGAAGCAATACGATGGATTCAGGCAGATGGTGATAATAAGATGGTTATTGCAGAATTGGAAAAGGCAATTAAAGAAGATCTAAATGTTGGAAGAAAACCCTTTATGGTTGTAGGTACTGCCGGAGATGTAAGTACCGGGGCTGTTGACGATCTGTATGGTATTGCAACAATATGTAAAAAGTTCGATTTATGGTTTCATATTGATGGGGCTTATGGCATACCTGCAGCTGTAGTGCCTGAGTTAAAAGATAAGTTTAATGGAATTAAAGAGGCCGATTCTATCGCCCTCGATCCTCATAAATGGTTGTATGCACCCCTTGAAGCGGGTTGTACATTAGTAAAAAATCCCAAACACCTTACAGACACTTTTAGCTCTCACCCGGAGTATTATAATTTTAGTAATCCGCATGATGAAGATACTCAAAACTATTATGAGTACGGACTGCAAAATTCAAGAGGCTTCAGAGCTTTGAAAGTTTGGTTGATTTTGCAACAAGTTGGGCGTAATGGTTATATCAAACTTTTTAGAGAAGATATTGAACTATCTAAATTACTTTTTGAGTTGGCGGAAAAACATCCTGACCTGGAAGCAATATCCAATAGCCTCAGTATTACAACGTTAAGATATAAACCAGTTCATTTACCTAAAGACAGAAACCCGGAAGAATTTTTGAATGATCTTAATGAAAAATTACTCAATAAATTACAATTTGGAGGAAAAGTTTTTTTGTCCAATGCCATTGTAAAAGGTAAGTATTGTTTGAGAAGTTGCATTGTGAATTTCCGAACCACACAAAATGACATCGAAGAAATTATCCAAATAATCGTAAAAGAAGGCAACCATATCGTAGAAACTCAATGATTTGTGTTTTTCTTGTAGAGACGTACTTCAGTGCGTCTCTACAAGAAAAACACATTTAAATATATATATTTCTTAAGAGAAATTAATTTATTAACTTCATGTCTGTAGTAGAAAGGTTATATGAAACACTTCTGCAACCAATTCAAAAAAACCTATTATGAATAGGATATGGACAATAATTACAGGTACGGGGAAATACATCCCCACAGAATGTGTTCCTAATGAAGAGTTTATAACTTACGATTTTTTAGAAACTACCGGTGTGCCAATAGAAAAATCCAACCAGGATATTATTGATAAATTTCAGGAAATCACCACCATTGCCGAAAGGAGATATGTTACGGATGATTTGGTTACTTCAGATATAGCCACATTCGCGGCTTTGGGGGCAATTAAATCGGCGGAAATCGATAAGGAAGATCTTGATTATGTTATTGTGGCACATAATTTTGGTGATGTTCGTAATGATGTTCGGAAGACGGATATTGTGCCAAGTTTGGCTTCCAGAGTAAAATACAAGTTGGGAATAGAAAACCCTAAAACTGTTGCATACGATATTATTTTTGGATGTCCGGGTTGGTTGCAAGGAGTTATTCAGGCAGATTATTATATAAAATCGGGCGATGCAAAAAAGATACTTGTTATTGGTGCCGAAGTTTTATCCAGAATTGCCGACCCTCATGACAGAGACAGCATGATTTACTCGGATGGTGCAGGGGCTGTAATATTGGAAGGTAAGGAAAGTGTTGAGCCAACTGGAATCCTTGCTAAATTAACAAGATCTGATACACTTTTACATTCCGGTATGTTGCATATGGGGGTTTCCTATGACAAAGAAGATAAAAGTGGTGATTTGTTTCTGAAAATGAATGGGAGAAAACTCTATCAATACGCACTTGAAAATGTACCACAATCCATAAAAGATTGTTTGGACAAAGCCGGCATTCATATTTCCCGGGTTCGAACGGTTTTAATCCATCAGGCCAATGGCAAAATGGACGATGCTATAATCTCCAGGTTATTCAAACTTTACGGTTTGGAGAATATTCCTGAAGATATAATGCCTATGACAATTTCGAAATTGGGAAATTCATCTGTGGCAACGATTCCTACTTTG
>JAOUKG010000727.1 GCA_029882725.1 Cyclobacteriaceae bacterium | reverse complement strand
AGCCTTCGAATGTTACACCCATCACCTTTTCCTTGCTTGAAATAATCATTTTCACTCCGTTGGCATATATACACTCAAAATAAAACTCAGTGGCTGTATTCCAAACCGGATGATCAGCCCAGGTAGCTTTCGCATTTTGAATTTTTATTGGTCCTGTATATTCTGTATCCATACCCCACTGGGCAATATCAGGATGATGACCGCCCCAATCAGTTACCTGCCCCCCAGAATAGTCAAGTATCCATCTAAAATTCACATGAGTACGAGCCGGACAATACTCGGCTTCCTGAGCGGGACCTAACCAAAAATCATAGTCAAATCCTTTTGGAACTTTAGTGGGAGCTGTTAAGTGCCCCGTTTTACCAAAATCAGGCGTTCCGGGGGGAAGTCCACAACGTACAGTATGCAACTTTCCTATCCTCCCGTTGCGAACCAGCTCACAAACCCGCCTAAAATGTTCATTAGACCTTTGCTGACTTCCTGTTTGAAAAACAACCTTGTTTTTCTTTACAGCATTACTCATTGCCCTGCCTTCGGGAATTGTAAGTGTTAATGGTTTCTGGCAATAAATATCTTTTCCGGCATTGGCTGCCATTAATACAGGTATTGAATGCCAATGGTCCGGTGTCACAACTTCTACCGCATCGATATCGTCTCTCTTTATTACATCTCTGAAATCCTTATATCCTTTACACGATTTATAAGCTGTCCCATTCTTTTCAGTATAGTAGTCTTCTACCATCTTTTTTATAAATTCCCTTCCAGCCACTCTACCGTCCCAATATCCGGTGCTTTCCTTATTTACATCGCAAACCGCAACTACCTGTACCCTTTCATCTTTAAGGAAATTCTTTACATCATTTCCAGCCTGATTTCCTGCCCCAATTATTCCCAAAGTAATCCGGTTTGAAGGAGCTACAAAACCATTTTTACCCAATGCTGACGCCGGGATAATAGTTGGCGCAAAAATCAAACCTGCAGCAACACTTGCAGATTTCTTTACAAACTCCCTTCTATTTTTATTGATCTTTTTCATAAACACAATATAATAAAATTTTGCTTAGAATAACCAAGCAACCTAACAAGGAAAAGGAATCGATAACCACAACGGTTGCCCCTACCGATAATATTATTTAACATTGCAAACTCCGAAGTATTTTGGAAATATTATATAAAGCTCCATTAAGCTTGTTCACTTCAAAAAATTGAATGAAATCCGAAAGAATTATTCTTATTGTTCTTGCAGCAGCCATGTTTACGCATATCATGGATTTCATGATTATTATGCCGCTTGGACCTGTATTAATGAGAATTTTTGATATTGGTTCAAAGGAATTTTCAATTATCGTTTCTTGCTATTCATTTTCCGCTTTTTTCTCGGGGATTGTTGCCTCATTTTTTATAGACCGTTTCGACAGGAAAAAAGTATTTATACTTACTTACCTTGGATTTACAATTGGGACCATTGCTTGCGGCCTGGCACCCGATTTTTACACATTATTGATATCCCGTAGCCTTACAGGTCTTTTTGGGGGTGTAGTTGGAGCACAGGCTCTTTCAATTGTCAGTGACCTGATACCCCTGGAAAGAAGATCTGCAGGAATTGGGTTTGTAATGGCCTCTTTTTCACTTGCATCGGTTTTTGGTGTTCCCTTTGGGTTGTTCCTTTCAACACGATTCAGCTGGCATTTCCCATTTCTTTTTTTAGGATCAGTTGGTATTGTCATTATAATTGTAGCCTATTTTGTATTACCCCCTCTTAAGGGTCATCTGGAAGAAGTACTAAAAAGAAAGCCCCTCGAAAGTTTTATGCGTGTTATTACCAGAAAAAACCCACAAATGGGATTTCTTTTTACCGGATTATTAATGCTGGGGCATTTTAGTATAATTCCTTTTATCGCCGCCTACATGGTAGGAAATGTAGGTTTTTCAGAATCAGACCTTACCTATATCTATCTTGTTGGAGGTGGTCTTACTATATTCAGTTCACCGTTAATAGGTAGATTAGCAGATAAATACGGAAGGCTGAAAATATTTAACATTTTTGGTTTATTGGTATTCATTCCGGTAATATGGATCACAAACATGCCTCAATCTCCACTTTGGCTGGCTCTTATTTCCACTGGAATGTTTTTTGTGTTTGCTAACGGCAGAATGGTACCCTCAACTACAATGGTAACGTCCATAATAAAACCCGAAAACAGGGGTGCATTTATGAGTATGAGAAGCTCTGTACAACAACTATTTTCGGGAATTGCGGCTCTTATTGCCGGGCTGATCGTTTCCGAAGTGCCTTCTACGATTACCGAGGGTAGTATTGCCCTTGTAAATTATCAGTACGTGGGTTATTTTGCTATTACTTTTAGTATACTGGCTATTTTAGTCGCTCAAAGATTAAAATCTGTAAAAGGATCATAATTTCTCCAAAGTCCATTAAGTTAAGGGTAGGTC
>JAOUKG010000726.1 GCA_029882725.1 Cyclobacteriaceae bacterium | reverse complement strand
GGATATGGCGTGAAATAATAGATGCCTCCTGTTGCGGAAGCACATTGTCCCAAAATTGATTTTCCCTGACAAGGAAAGTAACTTCAATATCTCTGGATCGTAGCATTTCGGCCATTTCAACACCTATCAACCCTCCACCCACAACTACAGCTCTTTGAATACCCAAGGTGTTTTTTTCCATTAATTCCAGGTCCTGATAGTTATACAAACCTTGAACGCCCTCCAAATCCTGCCCGGGCCAGCCAAATTTATTGGATCGTGAACCCGTAGCTATAATCAGTGATTCGTATTGAATTGGGCTTCCGGTTTTTAATTGTAATGCTTTGTTTCCAAAATCTACCTTATCTACATAATCAAAAATGAGTTCGATGTTGTTTTTCTCCCAAAACCAGTCTTCATAGGGCTTCGTATGTTCGTATTTCATATGTCCCATGAAAATATACATGAGGGCAGTACGGCTGTAAAAATGTTTTGTTTCCGATGAGATAACCCGTATAGGGACATCTGATTGTTTCCGGATATGCCGCGCAGCAGTTATGCCCGCAATACCGTTTCCTATAATAACTACACCCTCTGACATCAATATTGTTTTTAAATTTTCGGCAATTACCTGAGTTTTAGATCCATTGTTTGTCTTGTTCGTGACATACCGACCTGAATGTATGGCCTGATAGTTGATAAACTGCATCCATATCAAGTATTCTTCGTTATTTTATCTAAATATTGAAATAAAAACAACAGCATGAAAAAGTATCTAACAGTTTTAAGTCTTTTTTTCATTTTTGCTGTAGCGGAAGCCTACGCACAGACAAATTCCCTATCCGTATATTTTGAAAAAACTGACCTTTTTTTTAAAACCTATGCACACAATGGCAATTTCGATTATCAATCCCTCAAGAAAAACGATAAATCCTTGCAAGAATTAATAAAGATGGTTGGAGAATCCAAACCCACCGCTTCACAGAAAAAAGCCTTTTATATCAACGCCTACAATATACTAGTAATCAAGGCAGTACTCAACCATTATCCGCTAAAATCGGTGATGGATATTGATGGGTTTTTCGATAAGTTGAAACACAAGGTAGCGGGAGAAATGCTCACCCTCAATGAGTTGGAAAAGGGAAAATTAATGCCCATTGATCACGATGCAAGATTGCATTTTGTATTGGTATGCGCCGCCAAAAGTTGCCCCCCTTTAGCCAGTTTCGCCTTCAGGCCCGAAAAGTTGGATGCCCAACTCAACGAGAGAACCAAATTGGCCATGAACACTTCCTGGTTCATACGGGTAAATAAATCAACAAAAACTGTTGAAGCCAGCAAGATTTTCGATTGGTATAAAAATGATTTCGGAGACACATCGGGAATTTTGCCGTACATCAACAAATACAAATCAGTGAAAATACCCTCGGGGTATAAATTAGCCTTTTATGAGTATGATTGGAGTTTGAATGGGTTGTAAGGCTGTAAGGTTTCAATGATTATTATTTGATGTTATTTTATCATAGTAGGTAATAGGTAAAAATGTAAGGAAATATTTACAGGGATCAATTGCTTTTTAGTTTTTGGTTTTTTTATCTAATGTGTTTTTTCCAACAGTGTAAGCATAAGATGATGAGGGTAGAAATTGAAAATGAATATCATCATATTCAACTTCGCCTTCTTTACTTATTGTGGTAACTATTGGCGTTTCTAAATCATTCTCTTTACAAAACCGAATTAAACTTTTCAATTCTTTGGGCCTATCATAGTATCGGTCACTCCATTTTATTTCAAGTGCCCATATTGGTTTAAGCCTTTCATTTAATCCTACCATATCTACTTCACCATTATTCCATCTTGCATACCAGGGAGTAAACGATTCTCTGTGCATCCACTGGGCAAAAATGGCTGTTTCAACCATATTGCCAATCATTTCATCAGTTGCTGAGATAGGCGAAAATAAGGCACTTCGTAATGATGGGTTGGTTAAATAAATTTTGAAGAAATTGTCCCTTTTAAATCTTTTGCCACTCTGGTCAATCCTTTTTACTTTCTTAATTAAAAAAGCAGCTTCTAGGTACTCTATGTATTTTTTAAGCGTATTTTTAGGTACCTGAGATTGTTTGCTTAATGTCTCCAATGAAAATTCACCTCCACTATTGTATGCTATTGTGGTAAATAAGGAGTTTAATTCACGCGTGTCACTTATTCCATACAAACTTGGTAAGTCTCGCAAAAGAACTTTATCTACTATATCATGTTTCATGTATCTTCCTAGGTTCGCTCTTATCTTTTCAGAAAATATTACCTCGGGATAGCCCCCGAAATTTATGTAATCTAAAAAGTGTTTATTAAGTTCTTCTAAATGGCTTGTAGAATAAAGTTCTGTGATTTTTCCATTCCATTTTAATTCTATGCGTTTAATTATTCTATCCAGACCTTTAAGGGATATGTATTCGTTAAAGGTTAAGGG
>JAOUKG010000725.1 GCA_029882725.1 Cyclobacteriaceae bacterium | reverse complement strand
AATGGCTTCCTCTGCATACCATTTCGCTGAGTCTAATTCTTTAAGTGCTAAATAAGAAAATGAAATATTATTCAGGCTCCGTACCATTGTATATACTTCCCCATAAATACTAGAAATTTCATAGGCTCTTTTAAATTTATTTATCGCATCGTCAAATTTCCCCTGTTCATAACTAATGGCTGCCATATTTATCAAACTTCCGGATATTCCTATCTGGTCCTGAAGCTCTTCAAATATTTTTAATGCTTTTTCCGACAATTCAAAAGCTTCTGAATAAGATCCTTTGTGATAATTAATCCAACCAAGATGCTCTAAAGCCGTTGCCAAACCCTTGGGATAATTCAATTTTTCAGCAATACCTATGGCTTTATTGGCAAGAATCAATGCCTCGAAATTATTTTGCTCCCGATAGGTAAGAACCATCTGATTTATTGCATTTACTTTAGCTGTATCATCAGGAATTGTAGCAATCAATTTTTGCAGACTATCCAATTTCCCATTCTGGGCAAAAACACCAGAAATGACAAACAGCATTAAAAATAAATATATATATCTCAGCATAGATGCTGCAAAAATCTATAGAATTTTTGCACTTTACAAAGAATTGGAATTTGATTTTAGATAAATTGATATAAACGGTTAATGGGTTACATTTTCATCTTCTTATTGAAAAGAATCTCAACATAAAACTAACATGAACCCGATATTTATTGTTTGTTTTTACCCTTCAATGAATCTACTTGAGTAAGTATCTATTAACTATACTGAATTTTTACTGCATATATTCAAAATACTGAATATACATAACAGCCCTTAAAACAAACCTTAAACTTGCCTTTTAAAAAGTAATTATTCTACATGTCAATACTTTGTTCTGCTATGTGTTCTTTTTTGCTAAATTGTAAGTCGTAAAATCTGGTTTAAATGAAGTGAAATAAATTATACTTCATACCAAACAACATTCATAAAAATGAAAACAACACAACTTATAATTTTGATCATCATGTCTCTATCTCCTTCCATCCATTCGTTGGCCCAGAAAAACGCAAATTATGACGAAAATAAGGTGCGAGAGTATCAGCTTCCTGATGTTTTGACACTTCAAAATGGAAATAAAATAACAAACACCCGGGATTGGGAGAAAAAAAGGCGACCTGAAATTCTTTCACTTTTTGAACAAGAAGTATACGGAAGAATTCCCAATGCCAAGTTGCAACCGTTCTCTTCAAAAGTAATTGAAGAAAGTGATGAAGCACTGAACAATACAGCACTAAGAAAACAAATTGCCATCACTTTTAAAAAAGACGACAAAGAAATCACAATCAATGTTCTGGTTTATTTACCAAAAAACGTTGAAAATCCTCCCATTTTTATAGGGTATAATTTCTATGGCAACCAGAGTATCATAGCAGACGAAAATGTAATACTCACCCGGGCCTGGATTGATAATAATGCTGAATTTGGAATTGACAACCACCAAGCCAATGATGCTTCCAGGGGGAAAAGAGCCAACCGTTGGCCTGTGGAGAAAATCCTGGCTCAAGGCTTTGGCCTTGCCACCATATACTATGGCGATGTGGATCCCGACAAAAATGACTTTTCAGATGGAATCCAATCTTTTTTTTACAAGAAGGGTCAAACAGCCCCTGCAGATAACGAATGGGGTGCAATTGCAGCATGGTCGTGGGGACTTTCCAGAGTAATGGATTATTTCAAAAATGACCAGTCGTTTAACGACTCAAAGTACATACTAATGGGGCATTCACGTTTGGGTAAAGCGGCTTTATGGGCAGGAGCTACAGACGAAAGGTTTGATATTGTGATATCCAATGATTCCGGTTGTGGTGGTGCAGCACTTTCCAGAAGGAATTACGGAGAAACGGTGGCAGCCATCAACCAGAGTTTTCCTTACTGGTTTGCTAATAACTTTGAAAAGTACAATTTGAATGAAACCAATCTTCCCGTTGATCAACACATGCTCATAGCACTTATTGCGCCACGCCCTGTTTATATTGCCAGTGCCGAAAGTGATCAGTGGGCAGATCCCAAAGGGGAATATTTGTCGGGACATTATGCTGGCATTGTTTATTCATTGTATGGTAAAACAGGGTTACCATCTCCTACCCCACCCTCTGTCAATCAACCTGTTCACAATGATATGGGTTATCATATCCGAACAGGAATACATGATGTAACAGATTATGATTGGGAACAGTACATGGTATTTTCAAAAAAACATTTGATGTAATCAATGTGTGCTTTTTGCTCCGTTCGGCATTTCTTCATTTGTAATATCCACTACCTCAACTTATATTAACACCTTCAACCTCTTCATCATTTAAACCTATTCAATTTTGCACATACTAGACTACATTGTCCTATTTGGCTATTTCATTCTTATCACTGTGTACGGCCTGTGGGTCGCCAGAAAGCTTTCAGGAACTGAAGGGTAT
>JAOUKG010000724.1 GCA_029882725.1 Cyclobacteriaceae bacterium | reverse complement strand
CCAAAGGTAAGATCACGTCTGCGAAATAAGTAGATCTTTCTGCTGGGCTTGAAGTGTTGAATTCAAGTTGTGACAAGGTTCTATTGTAATTGTTTAATGGCCATAGAAACTGAATTTACGGGTAATTTACATGTTTTATTATAACAAACGTAAATTGTGGTTTCTCCTTTTTTTGGAAGTTTATATTCTAGCAATGGCATATCACTTTCTGTCTTTGAACCCATAAGAATAGCGTTAGAAATAAACTGTAAACTTAATTCTTTTCTGAACTCTTCAGCCTTTTCACCCATGATTACTATTTCAGCAGTAGGTTTTATTTTTTGATTGTATAAAATGGCCCAATTTATCAGAAAAGCTGACTCACTTTTGAGAAGGGCAGTAACTTGTCGTATCATTTTTACGGAACGTTCCATATAATCAGAGTTGTCCATTATAATGCCCATATTATGTAGATTTATAGCCATTTGTGAATTTGATGACGGTATTACATTATCAAAAATCTCCTTTTTTCTGGCAATGAGCTGTTCTGAATTATGAGAGGTAAAATAGAAGAGTGATTCGTTTTCATCCCAAAAGTTTTTAATGGTGTAGTCCATAAGTTGGTTTGCTTTTAGTATCCACTTTTCATCAAAAGTTGATTGATACATATCTATAAAAGCAGTAATTACAAAAGCATAATCCTCCAGATATCCCGTTCCTGATTTTTTACCATCTTTAAATGATCTATATATTAAATTGCCTTCTATCATGTTTTTCTCCAGAAATAATGCTGTTTTTAGGGCCATATCAAGGTATTTATCCTCACAGGTAGCCTCATAGGCATTTAACAGACCAGAAATGGTCATGGCGTTCCAGCCTGCCAATATCTTTGTGTCTGTTAATGGTTTGGCTCGTTTATTTCTGACATTTAACAGTTCCGATTTAATATCTTGAATTTTATCAAAATGTTCTTCATTTTCTGTTAATGAGGCCATTTCTTTATAAAGAATGTTGTTGCCATTTTCCCAATTACCTTTTTGTGTAATATTAAACATTGAAACAGCAAAAGGGTATTTTTTTTCCAAAGCAGCCTCTAATTCAGCCGCAGTCCAAACATAAAATTTACCTTCTTCTCCTTCGCTGTCTGCGTCAATGGCCGAATATAGTCCACCGTGGGGTGAACTCATTTCCCTTTCAAGCCATTGGTAGGTTTCAGAAAGTATGTTTTTGTAAAAAGTATCTCCTGTAATTTTGAAAGCATCTGCATATAACTCCAATAGTTGACCATTGTCGTAGAGCATCTTTTCAAAATGTGGTGCGAACCAATCTGCATCAGTGCTGTATCTGGCAAAACCACCCCCTATATGATCGTAAATACCACCTAAGGCTATTTTTTTTAATGTAAAAAGAGCGTGGTTTAACGCTTCTTCATTTTGAGAAGTGTAGTAATAATTTAATAAAAACTTCCAGTTTGAAGGCATTGGAAATTTTGGAGCTTTATTTAGTCCCCCTTTTTGGAGGTCGAACTTTGAGCTGAATGATTTGTAAATTTCATCTACATAAACTGCTTCGAAAGGATTCTTGTCTGGTACAAACCCGTATTTTTCAAGTTCATTGGTAGATAATATTGCAGTTAGTTTATCTGCAGAGCTTTGAATGCCTTCTCTGTTTTCATTAAAAGCCCTGTTTACCGAGGTCAATAATCTGGCCCAATTGTTTGGAGGAAAATAAGTCCCACCATAAAAAGGTTTTTGATCAGGGGTAAGAAAGACGTTCAGGGGCCACCCACCATTTTGCCCCATAGCTTGTAAAGCATCCATGTAAATTTGATCAAGGTCGGGTCTTTCTTCTCGGTCAATCTTAATGTTTATGAAGTATTGATTCATAATATCAGCAATGGAATCATTTTCAAAAGACTCTTTTTCCATAACGTGGCACCAATGACAGGAACTATACCCTATACTCACTAAAATTGGTTTATCTTGTTTTTTAGCAAGTTCCAGAGCTTCTTTTCCCCAGGGGTACCAGTTTACCGGGTTATAAGCATGTTGTAATAAATAGGGACTGGTGCTTTTTATTAGGTGGTTTGGCTTATTTTTATTCATAGGTTTCTGGTTTTGACCCTGTGTAGTCATTGAGGTAAATAATATTAATACTCCAAGAAGCAGAAATGTTTTATTTTTCATTTTCAAAATGTTTTAATCTATTCAAGACTTCCTCTTTCTCTGCTTTTAAAGGAATTGCACTTTCAAGATCTTCTATTTTTTTCTGAATATGGTTAAGAAATTGGAAATAGCTTGTACTTTTTTCGTTAAAGGGTCTATGTTCAAGTGCTTTTTTTATTTTTTCCCACTCTAAATTAATTCCTGAAGTTTTACTGTTAAAAAAAGTGGAAGAAAAATGATTCCAAATATACTCTATTGCTACATTATTAGGATGAATCATATCTTCTTTATAAAACCTGTAATCCCGAAGG
>JAOUKG010000723.1 GCA_029882725.1 Cyclobacteriaceae bacterium | reverse complement strand
TTTCTTCCATAATACCCCTTCAGGGTCGATTGACGTTTCGCTACATTTTCCACCGGGTTGAACGAAAAGGATCCTTATCCTTTTCGTTCAACCCGGTGCTATTATTGGGCGACCACCCTACGGGGGTCGTTTAAAGGTTACAATACCCTTAACTTAACGGCATTGGTATGAACCCCCAACTGGTCCGGACGTCCGGTCCCTATAATTCTATTATAACAACTCGAACCCTAACTGGTCCGGATGTCCATCCGGTCCCAATAATTCTAACATAACAACCTAAATCCTAACTGGTCCAGACGTCCGTCCGGTCCCTATAATTCTTACACAACAACCCAAACCCTAATTGGTCTGGATGTCCATCCGGTCCCAACAGTTCTGGCATAAAAATCTAAACGTGAAACTGCTCCTTAATATTTTCTGTAACCACCTTACCATCAAATAGATTAATTATCCTGTGCGCATAATTGGCATCATACGGAGAGTGTGTTACCATGATTATGGTAGTGCCTTCTTCATTCAGTTCAGCCAAAAGTTTCATTACTTCTTCACCATTGGCAGAGTCCAAATTTCCCGTAGGCTCATCGGCAAGGATTACTTTTGGCTTGGCTACTATCGCTCGGGCTATTGCCACACGTTGCTGCTGCCCACCGCTTAACTGTTGAGGGAAATGATTTCTTCTGTGCATAATATTCATGCGCTCAAGTACTTCCTCAACTCGTTGTTTTCTTTCGTTGGAAGGTATTTTCAAATAAAGAAGAGGCAACTCAACATTTTCAAAAACAGTTAATTCATCTATTAAATTAAAACTCTGAAACACGAATCCAATAGAGCCTTTTCGTAATTGAGCTCTCTGTCTTTCCGAATATTTGGAAACTTCGTGCTCACCAAAGTTATATTCACCACCTGATGGATTATCCAATAAACCTAAAATATTCAACAAGGTAGATTTTCCGCATCCCGAAGGGCCCATTACGGCTACAAATTCGCCGTCCTGGATTTCAATATTTATACTGTTGAGCGCTGTGGTTTCGACCTCGTCTGTAGTATAAACTTTCGATAGATTGTTTATCTTGATCATAACAATTGTGTTTTAATATATGGTATATTTTATCCTAAAATCAATACTTCATTATCCCCAAATGTCTCGTAAGAGGATGTAATTATTTTCTCTCCTGGCTCCAAACCTTCCAAAACTTCATAGTACTCACTATTCTTTCTGCCTATCCTGATTTGTCTTCTTACCGCTTTATCGCCCGCTTCATTCACTACAAAAACCCAATTTCCTCCTGTATCCTTGTAAAAACCTCCCACAGGAACAAGAATCTCTTCAGACGATTGCCCCAATTCAATTTTCATTCGCAAAGATTGCCCCCTCTTTATACCCTCCGGGGTTTTGTCTATAAAATCCATATCTACCTGAAACTGACCATTGATAATGTTGGGATAGATATATGTGATTCTTAACTTAAATTCATCATTGTTAAAATTTGTTGTAGCTCCCAAACCTGTGGAAATCCTTGGCAGGTATAACTCATCAATGGGTACCCGTACTTTAAAACTTCCCACTACATCCACCTGACCAATCCTTTGCCCCGGAGGAATATTCTGCCCCTCTTCCAACTGCACTGTAGAAAGTTGCCCGTCAATGGGAGATCTTATTATCAGATTATCTAAAATTTGACCTACTCCATTGAGACTTTCTATCATACGTGATTCACTTGTGTTGAGTTGCCTCATCTGACGTATCCTATCTACCGAGTCATTTTTATACTGTGCATAGGTTATTTCCCAACTCTTTTTTGAATAACTGAAATCTGCTTCTGTTTCTTGAAATTGTTGCTGTGAAATTAACTTCTTCTCATAAAGCACCTTTTCCCGCTCATACCTGGGTTTTATTTTCGACAATTGATTTCTTATCTGAGCAAGCTGCTGTTGCTGATTTAAATCATTCTGGGTCATTTGCAATCGTGTCTGCCTTACCCTGTTAATACTTTCATTCAACCCCGCCTCCTGACTGAGTACAGATAACTCCCTGTTAAGATTATTCAGTTCAATAATTACGTCTCCCACTTTAACCATGGCTCCACTTTGACGAACTACTCTCCGAATACTTCCCCCTTCAATAGCATCCAAATAAATTGTTTTACTGGGCTCAACGGTTCCTGTTTGTGGTATGTAATCCTGAAAAACCCCGTGCTGAACCTGAGATATGGTGATTTTTTCTTTATCTACCTTGTAAACCGTACGTCTATCTGCAAAACCAAGTTGATAAACTACAAATCCTATAAAAATAGCTACTAATGCAATTGTACCTATCCTCTTTACAGTCCACTTTTTCTTTTTAATTTGTTTGTCCATGTATGGTCAATGACTTTTGATTCAATTTACCCATCTATGCCAACAATAATGCCAAGTCAAAAAACATCTAAATAAGCCCCTTTTCTATTCTTTTTATC
>JAOUKG010000039.1 GCA_029882725.1 Cyclobacteriaceae bacterium | reverse complement strand
CCTATTGCTGAATTAGGATTTCCATTCATAGCAGCACCTACTCCAACTCCTGCAAATCCTAATTCAGCAATAGGAGTATCTATTACACGATCTGGTCCAAATTCATCAAGCATACCTTGACTTACTTTATAAGCACCATTATATTCTGCTACCTCTTCACCCATAAGGAATACAGAAGCATCCTTTCTCATTTCTTCTGACATGGCCTCACGCAAGGCCTCTCTGAATTGGATTTCTCTCATGTTTTGGTTTTTAATACGGCGGTAAAATTACAATTAACCTTGGATATGGCAAAACGTGTAAAATAAAAAAAGCCCCATAAGAGGGGCTTTTTTTATTAAACTTTAAAAGTTCTATCTAAGAGCAGCTGTGAAAAGTTCGTTAGCTACGTAATTTCTAAATTCAAGATCATTAAGAGCTTTAGATTTAAGTTCAGGATCTTTACCTACTGCAGTTTTCAGAGAATCCACAACACCTTGAAGATTATTTGCTCTTGCTTGTGCAACGGCAGCTGCATAATAAGCGAGGGCGAAGTTTTCATCTTGTGAAGTAGCTTCATTGAATGAGTTGATTGCATTTTGGTAGTCTTTATTCAATAATTGAGCAAGACCTTTATTGAAGCTGTTAACAGCAGTTTCAGATGCTGAAGATTCACTTCTTACCGCTCCGGCATAATCAGCTAGCATGATTTGAACCGCACCTTTCACTCCGTTTACTCCCTGATTGTCATCAGAAGAAAGTCCTGAAGCCTGGTTAAGTTCAGAATTAGCCTTCACATAGTTTCCTTGTAAAAGATATACTGAAGCAAGGTTGGCATGTACCTGACCAGCAGAAGCATTTTTATTTGCTGCGATATCCAATTGAGCTTTTGCTTTAGAACCATTTGAAGAAGCCGTAGAAGGATTCTCAATAGCCATAGCAATATACACAGCTCCTAAGTTGTTATGTGCATTCCAGCTACCACTTTTCTTTGTGGCGGCTTCGTAGATGGCTGCTTTTTCTTCCAAAGAAGGAGTAAGTGTAGCAGCATACATCAATTCTTGCTCAGAAAGTGTGTCAGCAGAAGCTTGGTTTTGTGTGATTTGTTTAGCCAGTACAGAAATTTCTGCATCAGTTTTCTTTTCTTTTACTGTAAGTATTTCAGTTTTTGCAGATCGTAAACCTGGATAAACCTCATTAAATACTTTTTTATAAGTAGGAAGACTTTTTAATTGCTTTTCTGTGTCAATAAATGCACCACCACCATTAATAATATTCAAGTATTCAGATTTTTCTTCTGAAGTGATTCCTTCATACTCAGCCAAAGCATTTTTAAAATCATTCCAATCTTGAATTACAGGCTTCAAAATGAAATTGATACTATCGGCCATGCCTTTGTAATCATATCTTTTCATTTGTGCTCTGTAGTACTTTTCAATAACAGCAGCTCTATCTTCAGATAGGTTAGAGTTTATAGTTTCAGTTCCTTCAGGAGAGTGAGTACCTGTAATAGAAACTGTTTTAGTAACGTTTTTGTCAGCAATAAAGCCTTCAAACTCTTTACCTCTTTCAGACCTTTTTTCACTACTTTTCAAAGCAGAACGTCCTTGATCAAAAAAGAAATCGATTCTTGTTGGCACTAATTCTTCCTGATTGTTGTAACCATGGTCAGCATACACAGCATAAAAGGCGGGTTGCGCTAATTTAGATGTTGTAATGATACCAGGTGCAACAGGCATACGTGGAGTCTCCTCTACTTTGTCAGGTTTTGCTGGGTTTGTTGCAACACCCTGAACTTCTAAACTGCCTGGTTGAGACATAGCGTCTGTATAGGCAAAAGAGAAACTCTTTGATTGTCTTGGCTGCTCAGTGCTTGCGTTAGGATAATCGGTAGCTCTAAATTCAATAGGCTCAAGAGTTACCTCTTGTTGACCATATTTATAAAATGTATTAACCGTGTATACATTTTCTTTTTTGAGCATTTTTACTGGTAAGTTAACTGACATATCAAAAGTTACAGTATCCGCATGTACCTCTAATGGGTTCGGGCTTACCTGTAGATCTTGTTCGTCAGCCAAATTTGTCATTTGCTTTAAGGAGTTACAACCTGAGGTTGCAATAAGTCCCGGAAGTAAAAAAGCGTAAAGTAGTTTTTTCATCTGCTTTTCGTGTTTTAGTCTTAGATTTAGGTTGCAAAACTATTGTTATTAATGTTACAATGCAATTTTCAGTTAAAAAATTACTTGAAAAATTTCATTTTTTACGACGAAAGGTTAGTATCTTTGTCTATCTGCACATTATAACAGATGTAATATATTAATATATAAAGTAAATTATGAACAGATTACAAACTTTTTTTGAAAACTACGCTTTCGGAGTGTGTACTCGTTTGGGTGAAAAATTAGGAATAGCTACTTCAAGTATTCGTTTGTTCTTTATTTATGCGTCTTTTTTAACAGTTGGGTCTCCGATAATAGTATATCTTATTCTGGCTTTTGTTATGAATATGAGAAAACATATGAGGAAAAGAAATCCAGTTTGGTACTACTAATTTTGGAATTTCAACTTTTCAAAATATTTTTTGTTTTGAATGTAATAATCAAAGGCAATAGAACCAGAATAAATAACTGAAGAAGGCCACTCTTTATGATGTACTTTTTTTCTCTTTTTTATCAATTTTGGAAGTGAAATCAGTACAGATCCGTATGCTTTTACAACAGAAATAAAGGATTTTCTACTTCCTTCCAATAAAAATTTTACAGCAGCTGCAAAATCAAAAAGTAATCTGACAATCAATGTTGGAACCAGGAGAGTAGTAGGCATATTTTTTATCAACATAAATAGGTTGTTTCTGAAATTGTAGTAGGTTTTTGTTGGATTGTTGTAGCCCAATGTTCCCCCACCTAAATGATAAATGGTGCTTTCAAAGCAATACTCTATGGAATACCCCTGGTGTTGTGCTCTCCAGCAAAGGTCTATTTCTTCCATATGGGCAAAAAAATCTTCGTCTAAACCACCCAATTCCAAATAAACATCTCGTCTAACTGCCATACAAGCCCCTGTAGCCCAGAATATTTTTCTGTTATCATCGTATTGCCCCAAATCTTTTTCCAGGGTTTCAAATATTCTGCCCCTGCAAAAGGGATACCCCAATTTATCCATATACCCCCCGGCAGCACCTGCATATTCAAAAGAATCTGGCTGGCGCAATGAAAGTACTTTGGGTTGAACAGCAAAAATGGTTGGGGACTGATCTAATTCATCGAGTTTATCAATTAGTGGCTCTATCCAGTTTTTTGTTACCTCAATATCATTATTTAATAATATGATATAATCAGCTTCAACTTCCTCGATTGCTCTGTTATAGCCACCACAAAATCCATGATTTTCTTTGAATTTCAGGAGTTGAACTTCGGGGTAATTGGATTTTAGATAAGTTATTGAATCGTCTGTACTGCCGTTATCGGCAACAATAATTTTATGAGGAGTACTATATCTGGTTACAGAAGGCAGAAACCTTTCCAGATGCTCTCTGCCGTTGAAGTTTAAGATGATAACAGCAACCGATTTCATTATAACATGGAGCCTAGGTCCATCCCCGGAATGTTGGGTATAATTCCTTCGGTACTACGTTTGAGTTCTGCTTTCGATTTTTCTTCTATATCCTTCAATGCAATGTTTAAAGCAGCTATTATTAAATCCTGAAGCATTTCTTTGTCTTCAACTTTAATAATATCGGGGTCAATTTCTATTTTTTCAACCTGTTTTTTACCATTTACCCGAACACTGACCATGCCCGCACCAGATTCTGCCGTAGTTTTAATATGCACAAGGTTTTCTCTGGCTTCATTCATTTTTTCCTGAAGTTCCTTAACCTTGCCCATCATTTTCATCATATCAAACATACTTCCTTGATTTTAATTCAGGTTTCAAATTTGAGTGAATAATCATGAAATTTAAAGTAAATATTGAAATATTTAAACTGGATTATTCATGAGGATTCGTTATGAAAGCCCAAACACCAAAAAAGCGGTGCGTTTTCGATGATTTTGGAACGGAGGCGTAGTGCCAGTTACGGTGAGTGCCAAATTCAAAAAAAAACATGCAGATTTGAAGGTCTATGGGCTTGTAATAGATTGTAGGTAAATATTCCAGGTTAATTCTTGATTAAAGCTACTATGCCCGTAAGGTCCCAACTTCTGCCTGCCATGTCCACGAGGGTTACTGTCCATGCATAAGACCCTGAGGGAAGGGGTTTCCCCCTGTATGTACCGTCCCAACCCTGATTTATTTGATCAGAAACAAACAGTAATTCCCCCCATCTATTAAAAACTTGTAATTGAAAGGATTGAATGAAGGATCCTGAAAATGAAAATGTGTCGTTTAGCCCGTCGCCATTGGGTGTAAAGGCCTGAGGTCTTGAAATTAAACTCTTTTTTGTAACGGTAATCAGATTACTGTAGGATTCATTAAACTGGGTGTCTGCAGGTTCAGCATAGATTCTGTAGGAAGAAACCTGCTGTAATAAAATGTCGGTTTGGTCTAGAAACTGATTGGTTGTTGAGAAAAAAGTATTTATCAACACACCATTTTGGTCGTATTTTTCTATTCTATAGGAAGAAATGCCCAATTCATAGCCTTCGTAATTGTTCCAATTTAATTGAATACTATTGTCTGGTAGAATAGTGGCCTGAAGAAGGAGAGTGCAAATAAATTTTCCGGAAGGTGAGTTATTACCACATAAATCGGTGTACTGAATTGAATAACAATGAGTAGTTGAATTGCTCCCAATAAAGTCGGTATATGTTTTTGCCGGTTGAGACGAAATTAATTTCTCTGAACCGTCGCTTTGTTTACTGTATAAATTATATTCAGTGGGTTGAAAATTAGGGTCAGGTTCCCATATCAGATTGATTTCATTTTGTTCTACACCAGAAATAAAGTTTGTAATAGGAGGGGGTATGGCTGAGGAAAAGGAGATACCACATTTTTGAAAAGAGGTGCTTGTTGCCCCATTTGAATAGTTTGCAGTTATTGAATAACAATATTCAGTTTCACAGATTACGTCGATATCGTTGTAAAATGCATTGGTAGTGGAAATACTGCAATTTCCATTTTTGCAAATTGAATAATTTGAAATAGCTGGTTGTGTGTTCCAGGTTAAGGCATTCAAAGCGTCTTGAAGACTGAGCGCGAGGGCTGTAGAACAAATTGTTTCCGAGTAGGCAGAGGTGTTGTTGCAAGGGTCGAAACTTGCTATTCTAAAGCAATAGTAATTGGTAGTTGCATCTATGGAGTTGTCAATTAAATTGAAAACCCCACTATTGTCGAGATTGGTATAAAACTGAAATGCGGTAGTGCTGTTTGTTGCCATTTCCAATTTTAGGGCAACGTCACTTAAGGGTTGATATCCGATATCAATTGTGTTGGCATCAATAACATCAATGCTATTGATGTTTGTGGTTGTAATTGTTGAGATAGCATTTACAGATTTCAACGCCGGAGTGCAGTTTTCTGCAGAGTTGAAGTTCCTTCCTTTTACAGAAACAGTGTAATTTCCAGTAGAAGGATAAAGGTGGGATGGTACGGTATTTCCCTGGGGTATAGTAAATTCATTTATGCCATCATTTTCAAAATCGATCAAATACTCGTCGTAGTTTGTGTCGGTTATAACGGCTGTAATTTTATTTCCGGAGCAACTTTGAATCAAAAATTCAGGTTGGAGGTCTTCAGAAACAGTAATTTGAATGACATCGGTTCTGGGGTTCAGACTTTGGTAGTCGATTTCCAAAAAGTAGGTACCGGGTTGTGTGTAAGTATGCGTAAATACATCTTGCACTGTAGTGCCGCCGTCGCCGAAACGGATATCGCAGGGACAACTTACAGAGCTATTAATAGTTACAGTCAAAGGGGCACAACCTTTTATAAAATCAACTTCAAAACGGCCAATATTGCTGGCATACTGACCAAAGGAGTTGATTCCTGGCAATACAAACAACGAAAGGATAACAATATGTTTAATAGCTATTTTCAATCAAACTTATAATTTTTTAAAAAAGATTCAGCCTTTATCAGGTCGTCATGAAGAATACGGTCATCTTTAATAAACGTAACCTCCTTTCGGAAATTGTCGGAAAGTTTTTCCAGGGCAGGCGAAGTTTTTAATGGTCGTTTAAAAAATAAAGCCTGAGTGGCTGTGAGTAGTTCAATTGCCAGGATTCTATAAGTGTTTTGTAATATTTTATAACATTTAACAGCGGCATTGGCCCCCATACTTACGTGGTCTTCCTGGCCATTGGAGCTCACAATACTGTCGGTGCTTGAAGGGACCGCTAATTGTTTGTTCATGCTTGCCAAACTGGCGGCTGTATATTGAGGAATCATAAGTCCAGAGTTTATTCCGGGGTTTGCAACGAGGTAATTTGGTAAATTTCTGTTTCCAGAGATTAACTGGAAGGTTCTTCGTTCAGAAATGCTACCAAGCTCGGCGAGTGCAATTGCCAGATAGTCCAAAGGTAAGGCCAAAAGTTGACCGTGGAAATGGCCTGCTGATATGATGCGATCTTGTTCGGTGAAAATTACCGGATTGTCGGTAACCGAATTGATTTCAGTTTCAAATACTTCAGAAACATGATTTATAGCATGCAGGCTTGCTCCATGCACCTGAGGAATGCAACGGAAAGAGTAGGGGTCTTGTACATGTATTTTTTCTGAAACAATCAGTTCACTTCCTTGTAATAATTTATGAATATTTTCTGCTACCTCTATAGCACCCTTGTGGGGTCTTACGGAGTGAGTAAGTTCTTCAAAGGGTTCTATTCTACCATCAAACACATCGAGCGACAAAGCACTGATCATATTGGACAGTTTTGATAATTTTTTTGAGAAAATAAGATTATAACACCCAAAAGCACTCATAAATTGCGTGCCATTCAACAATGCCAATCCGTCTTTAGCTTTTAATTTAAGGGGTTTCCAATTGAATTTTTCTTCTAACTTCTTACTATCCAACAGATTGTTATGGAGTTGGATTTTTCCTTTTCCGATAAGGGGTAAGGATAAGTGAGCAAGGGGGGCAAGGTCTCCGGATGCTCCCAGAGAGCCATATTCGTAAATTACAGGATAAACTTCGGCATTATAAAATTCAAGTAGTCTTTCTACAATAGATAATTGGACTCCCGAAAACCCGTAGGAGAGGGACTGGACTTTCAAAACCAACATAAGTTTTACAATTTCCCGGGGTATTGGATCTCCCATTCCGCAGGCATGGGAAACCACCAGGTTTTCTTGTAGTTTTGATAAATCTGAGTTGGAGATGTACTTATTATACAGGGACCCAAAGCCTGTGTTTATACCATATAATGGAGAAGAAGATTCTTTGATTTTATTATCCAGGTACTTGCGGCAGTGTTCAATATTTGATTTGGAATGGGCAGATAAACTCAGCTTAATGGAGGGATCGTTGATGAGAAGTTCAATATCGGAAAGCGAAATTTTATCCTTTATTTCCATACTATTCTTTTAAAAACTCAATCAAATTTGCTTTATTTAATTTTTGTTCGCTTCCATCAACAAGATTTTTTACAGTAAATTCCCCTGTATTTATTTCATCTGAACCGATAAACACTACATAAGAAATACCTTTTTTATCGGCATATTGAATTTGCTTTTTCAACTTACTAAAATCGGGGTAAATTTCGGCAGAAATGTTACTCTTTCTTATTTCAGATAAAAGCTTCAGACCATAATTAAAGCTGGGTTCATCAAAATGTACAAGTAGGGCTTTGGTATTTTCCGGATTTTTTGTGGGGAAGAGATTTAATTCTTCCATGCAATCAAAGAGGCGGTCTATTCCGAAAGAAAAGCCAACACCGGGAACATCTTCAACTCCGAAAACGCCTGTTAGGTTGTCGTAACGCCCTCCTCCAGACACGCTGCCAATCTGTACACCATTTATTTTTACTTCAAAAATAGCACCTGTATAATAGGATAGGCCACGGGCAAGTGATATGTCAAACTCCAAATTAGAAAGGTTTTCACCCGCATAATCCAAAAGTTGAAGCATTTTACTCATTTCCTCTACTCCTTTTTTACCGCTATTATTTTCGAGTAAAGATCCTAATTTTTGAAGTTTTTCAGAAAGTTCACCCTCAATTGAAATAATGGATTTAATATTTTCGATATTTTCATTTGAAAAGCCACGGCTGGTAAGTTCATCGGCTACCCCTTGCCAGCCAATTTTATCGATTTTATCAATAGCAACGGCAAGTTCAGTTTCCTTTCCTTTTTGCCCTGCAAATTCACTGATTCCCCGAATTATTTCGCGGTGATTTATTTTAATTGTGTAATCGTCAATTTTAAGAAGGGAAAAAACTTCTCGTATTGTCTGTATAATCTCCACTTCACAAATGAGCGATTTTGTACCAACCACATCGGCATCGCATTGATAAAATTCCCTGTATCTTCCTTTTTGAGGTCGGTCGGCTCTCCACACAGGTTGAATTTGATATCTTTTAAAAGGGAAAGAAATTTGGTGTCTGTTTGCCGCTACGAAACGAGCGAAAGGAACAGTTAAGTCATACCGAAGCCCCTTTTCACTAATAAGAGGAGTGATTTTAGTACTATTACCAAAGTCTTTTTCATTAACATTTTTAAGAAAATCTCCCGAGTTTAGTATTTTAAACAAGAGCCTGTCACCTTCTTCCCCGTATTTCCCCATAAGTACTGATAGGTTTTCCAACGCAGGGGTTTCGAGAGGGAGGAAGCCATATTTTTTAAATACCGTTTTAATGGTATCTATTATATAATTTCTTTTAAGCATGACCTCGGGTGGGAAATCCCTGGTTCCTTTGGGTAGTTTTGGGGCAGTAGTCATGGTTGCAAAACTAATCAACTCTTTTTAAATCACTATTTTTTTGATCAAAGAAATAATAAACAAGGAATAATTTTTACTGAAGGGTTACATTTGTATGTTTAAACATATATAGATAATATGCATGTTTAAACATGTAAATTAATTAAAGTGTATTCAATTTATTTAATTAACTTAAATAAGGTAAAATGAGAAAAGTAAGTTTATTATTAATACTGACGATGTTTGTTGCGTTAGTTTCGTGTGAGAAATACCCTGATGGTGGGTTGGTTAAAAAAGGTGATGACAGATTAGAGGGAACCTGGAAATTATCCACATATTTAAGAAATGGTACGAACGAGACGAGCTTACTTACTATTTCAGGGTATATGGAGAGTTATAAAGCAGGGGGAATTTTTAATAGAAGTTATACGCCAACAGGTTCTGTTCTTATTGAGGAGACAGGCGATTGGTCTATTGCGTCTGATAATTTAACCATTTCATTGACGGGGGTTTCCAGTATTTCGAATTTTTCGAATGCAAACAGTACCGTTTCCTATAATACTATAACAATTTCAAAATTAGATAAAAAGGAGTACTGGTATGAATTTGAAAATGGAGGTGACCTTCACGAATTTAGATTCACAAAACAATAGAGAAGTAAAACTATAAAATAGGAGAAGCTATAATATCATTTATTATAGCTTCTTTATTTGTAGAAATAATTTTCATTTGAATTAAAAAACATTACCTTTGCAGCCGCTTATAATGAATGAAAAAAAATTATGTCATCACTACGTTTAAAAAGAAAAGCACTAAGAAATAAGGTAAAGGCAAATACTAGAAAAAGTAGTATTAAAGCATTAATGAGCAAGCCTGTTACCAAAAGAGTAAGTATTGAAGAACTTAAAGAAGGGTTCAAGAAGAAAGCTGTTGTAAAAGAAGTAGCTAAAAAAGAAGAGGCACCTGTAGCTGAGAAGAAAGCACCTGTTGCGAAAGCAAAGAAAACGGATGCAGAACCAAAGGCTGC
>JAOUKG010000722.1 GCA_029882725.1 Cyclobacteriaceae bacterium | reverse complement strand
ATCCGGGTGCTTTTTTATTGCCGGCAAAAGTACTAAAGGCAAAAAAAGCATACCTCCTATCCACAGAGTGGCAAACAGGAGATGAAAAAATACGGAAGTATAGTACAAAACACCCATGCCGGTAAATTTATAAAAACTTATCCATATTTTTGGTGTAAACCTCTATCTTGAGTGTGGATGGAATTAGGAATTAGGAATTAGGAATTAGGAATTAGGAATTTTGGATTTTGGATTTAGGAATTTAGGAATTTTGGAATTTTGGATTTAGGAATTTTGGAATTGTCTTTGGGGCCGTTTTGCGATTTTACCATTTTCTACATCGCCCTTCGTTTGCAACGAGGGCGTAAAATAGATTTCCGACTTCAAAGGTGGACTATCTTAGCGTTTGTAACGCGACAATAAAAATTATCTGTAAGGAATGGGAAAGATATTGTTTTTGGAATCCTCGTTGCAACCTTAAATCCGCATGTCTAAAAAAAGGCCGAAAAAACTATTGAAATAATCTTTTCGGCCACGGTATTTTTCACCTATATTGGTGTTGCACAAAATTACCGGCATGAAAGTACAAAAAACCTCGCATATAAACCCTTTCGGAGGAATTAATTTCGTAATAGAAGAATTTGACAGATTAAAAATAGGTTCTATTCTCAATGAGAACCTCCCTGCACTACCTACACAAACCAAGTACAACTGGAGAGATTTACTTTATAGTTTTTGGTCGATATTTTTTTGCGGTGGGGATTGTATTGAAGACCTCTCCACCAACCTAAATCAATCTCTATCAAAAATTCCAAATTTAAACTTACCGAGTCCTGATAGTATTTTGAAACGAATGAAGGAACTGTCACTACCCTCTGAAATATATGATACACCAAAAGGAACAAAAAAGCATGAATTCAGTATTAATGAAAGTTTAAATCGGTTAAATCTTAAAATCGTTAAGTCTAACCTTAAAAAAGAAAAGAGTCCTCTTGTACTGGATTATGATAACACATTGATTTTTACTAAAAAATCCGATGCTAAAATGACCTACAAAAAACATTTTGGTTATACACCAGGAGTAGGCATTATAGGTAAAAATGTGGTTTATGTTGAAAATAGGAATGGAAATAGTGATGCACAAACACTTCAACAAGATACCTTGGAAAGGATGTTTAAGTTATTGAAAAGCGAAGGAGTGAGTGTTGATGTTTTTAGAGCTGATGGAGCTTCCTATCAGCTATCTACATTATTAGTGGTTCAAAAATATGTAAATAAGTTTTTTATAAAAGCCCGAATGAGCCATCCCTTATATAAAGCGATTCAACAAATTAGTGAATGGAAAGAAGTAACTCTTTCCGGACAGAAAGTGCTAAGAGGCTCTACTACTTTTGTTCCTTTTGAAAAAACAATGATAAAAACCCATCAACAGCACCTTTTAACAAATAGTTGTCGGTTAGTGGTCACTAAAGTATTAAGGGATGATGGGCAAATAGATATTTTCTCCAATGAAGCCTATAATTATCATGCTTTTATTACTAATGATTATGAAATGTCAGAAGATCAAGTAGTATGCTATTATAATCAAAGGGGCGCTATAGAAAAAGAGTTTGATGTCTTAAAAAATGACTTTGGATGGAATAATATGCCTTTTTCTAAACTTGAACAAAATACCGTTTTTCTTTTACTCACATCATTATGTAGGAATTTATATAACCATATAATTACTGCCTTTTCTGCTAAATACAAAAATCTATCCCCTCTGTTTAGGCTTAAAAAATTTATCTTTAGATTTATATGTATTCCAGCAACATGGATTAAGAAGTACAAAACCTGGAAATTGATACTATACGGAGATATCCCCTGATTAATGTACTTATTTAGTAATAGTTTATCCTAGTACAACTAACAATTATTAAAATTGATGAAATTACTATGCCTTTTTTCTAATTAAGGCTATCAAAACAGATTATATCTATCCCTAAATCAGTTTGAAGTCACTTGAAAAGCCTATTGTGAACAAATTTATGACATGAAAAAATGCTCAAACCAAAATTATTTAATCCTTTTCTATTGACATGCGGATTTAAGGTGCAAACGAGGACTATGTGCGAAATGGGGGTTTGGAATTTGGGGTTTGGGGTTTGAAAAAAGGTTTGACCATTCACTCATTCACTCATTCACCCATTTACCCAATGAAAAGAAGGGTTTTGGGGTTTGAACCATCAACCCAACCTACCCACGGCTCTTTGGGATTCCTGATCCACCTGCCGCACCCTCCTACGCGGCTCAGGAATGACGGATTGGTCAAATTTGACGAAATTTTTCCGGATGATTGCCATCAATATTGCCTCTCCGTCCTCCCGGAATTCCAGCGGGGGTATGAGGAAAGGGGAATATCCGGGATCTCAAACAGTTGAGGGGGATTGGTGTTGATGAAATGAACAATCCTTCCCCCAGCAAGACCAGAGTACCCACG
>JAOUKG010000721.1 GCA_029882725.1 Cyclobacteriaceae bacterium | reverse complement strand
CAATATAAACTGAAACCTATAAAGTTGAACTTCCACTCATAAAATTATGTGTGGAATATATTTATCTGGTAAATAGATGTGGCGGTAGGTAGGAGTTTGAAGGAAATAATGGACGGGGTGGGTATCTGAGGCAATAGGAAAATGGTTAATCCCAATAAAGCTCCAAACGGGCTCCCAAACCAGGTAATTTATATGAATTCTCCCCGTATTTTTCCGTTAGTTAACTATTGAAACCGGGTTCAATTGAAACCACTTCGGACAGTTCATATTCCGGAATTGGAATGCGTGTTAAATGGAAACCGGGGTGAATTAAAACGGATATAAACGTTTATAAACGGTTGTTTTGTCTATAATTACCGAACTTTACGAAACCTTTCGAAGGTTCCAAACCTTCGAAAGGTTCGTAAAATCCAAAAAGATCGTAAAATTCGAATCAACTTTTCTCCATTTTCCCAATCAATAAACATTCTCGGTTCCAGGGCCAATATTATCATTGTTGGCCCTCAAAATGTTCCTAATCACTTTACTCTAAAAGCCATATACACATCGCCTCTGTCCTTCGTGGTTTTTCCTCCACCGGCAGCCACTACCACATATTGTACACCATTCACTTCGTAAGTTGCAGGCGATGAAATAGCGGCAAAGGGAAGTTTATATTTCCATAATTCTTCTCCTGTATCTTTGTCAAAAGCCCGGAAATACCCATCGGGTGTGGAGCCAATGAATACTAACCCTCCCTTTGTTACCACCATGCCTCCATAGTTATGCTGCCCCGTTGTGGGTACTCCCTTTGCTGAAAGTTCTTCGTATTCCCCTAGTGGTACCTGCCATTTGACTTTACCTGTATTCAAATCGATAGCATTGAGTGTGCCCCAGGGTGGAGTATGCGCCGGATACCCTTCAGAATCCAAAAACCTATTGTACCCGGTATGCTTGTAGGGTTCATCGTTGAAATCATCATTGGAAACAACAGGCAATGAAACAGTATCGTCAACCAAATAGGCCAATAAAGCCTGTTTTTGTACTTCATTTAGAAATTTGAAGGCCGGCATTGAATTTCTACCCTTTTCCATGGTACTTAAAATAGAATCTGAAGTCAATCGTTTTGCAACATTCACCAACGAAAACGCCTGTGTATTGCTCACAGTACCTGCCCTATCTATGCCATGGCAACCCATACAATAACGGGCATATACTTTCTGCCCCTGATCAAAAAGGAGCTTCGCTGTACTTGTTTGGCGAACATCCACCATTTTCATAATACACGCAATATCATTGGCATTGATGTAGAGTAACCGGGATTCAGGATCCCAACCTGCTCCTCCCCACTCTCCTCCTCCACCGGTACCGGGATAAACGAGGGTTTCTTTTTCCGATAAGGGATCGTATAGATTGGTGTGTATTGTGCTATTGAAAACACCGATTAGTGAATCTTTATCTTTTGAAAAGTTATTGATATCTTCAACAGTCATTGTTTGGCGAACAAAAGGTTCTGGAAAAGTAGGAATGCTCTGGGTTTTTGAAGCAATTTCCCCATCAAGAGTAGATGAAGGTACTTCAATTTCCTGCATAGGATAAAGAGGTTCCCCTGTATCGCGGTTTAGCAGGTAAACGAACCCTTCCTTGGAAATTTGAGCGATAGCATCCACTTGTTCACCATCTAATTCTACAGTAACTAAAGTAGGCGGAGCCGGCATATCACGGTCCCAAATGTCGTGCTTAATGGATTGAAAGTGCCACAAACGTTTCCCCGTAAGGGCATCCAGGGCAAGTAAGCTATTGGCAAAAAGGTTATCGCCCAAGCGATCGCCACCCCAAAAATCGGAAGACGCCGATCCCAAAGGAATATACACCACTCCCCGCTCTTCGTCGAGAGTCATTCCCGACCAGTTATTGGCTCCTCCTGAATACACCCAGGCATTTTCCGGCCAGGTTTCATAGCCGTATTCTCCCGGATGAGGAATGGTGTGGAAAATCCATTTTTGTTCGCCTGTTTTCACATCAAATCCACGGATATGTCCGGGAACAGCGGGTAGCGACTCACTTGTAAGAAACCCCTGAACGAGGGTATTTTTGTAAATAACTCCCGGTGTGGTGGCTCCCAAACTGATGGCTTCCACATCCCGACCAAGGCCTTTCTTCAGATCAAGAAGACCCTTTTCACCAAAATTTTCAATCAATTCCCCGGTAAGGGCATCGAGAGCCACCAGATATCGATCTATACAGGCAATGATGCGTTTGTCCTCCCCTTCTTCCCAGTACATCAGCCCCCTGCTTATCCCCCCTTTATCGACAGGCCGGGAAGTCCATAATTCTTCACCAGAAGCGGCGTCGAGCGCGAAAACTTGCAACAATGGAGATACACCGTACAAAATATTCCCTTTTATCAATGGATTACATTGTAAAACGGAACTCGACGAGGCTCCTCCACTATTATAGGTCCAGGCCACTTCAATCTGGTCTGTG
>JAOUKG010000720.1 GCA_029882725.1 Cyclobacteriaceae bacterium | reverse complement strand
CCCGAAGGATGGGGACGGGTTCTCCAACTTTTTTGGAACTTCAGCCTCGGCCCCTCACGCTGCAGCAGTTGCTGCACTCTTGATGGAAGGCCGCTCCAAGTATTATTTTGGAGATAAGTACTCTTCCGAAGAACTTCGGGAGGTATTGAAATCTTCGGCCATCGACATGCATGCACCGGGTTTTGACTTAAACTCGGGAGCCGGTTTTATCCAGGCCGATGCTGCATTGTTAAAAATTGCCACTCCCAAGCCTCTTGTTGTAGAGTTGGTATATGACTCAACGAAATACACACCCGGAACTTCTGCTTTTCTCGTAACGGTGGAAGGACAAAACCTGACGGCTGAATCTCAGGTCCTTTTCAGGGGAGATCCTCTGCAAACGGCTTTTCTGACTTCGAACGAATTACAGTTTACCATTCCTGAATTCCAGGGTAACCCCCCTATTCAGGTCCTTACCTCAGCCATTTCCCCAAGTGGTCTGGACGGGGGACTCTCTGATTCCGTGTTCTTTGATCAGATTAAAAAGAAACATGTCGAGGTAATAGCCGATAATAAAACCATAAAATACGGTGAGCGAATTCCGGAATTTACTGTCACGGTACTGATTGACGGAGACACTTTAATAGTATCGGATACGCTCACACTTGCTGATCTGGGATTGACGGATTTACAGTTTTTTACGCCTGCCAATAGCCGGAGCAACGCGGATAAGTATGTGGTTTCCGTTTCAAAGGAAATGGACATTTCCTTTAAGGAACTTTACGACTACACTTTTGTGAATGGAATACTCACCATTGAAAAAATGCCCGTGTTGATCACTCCCAATGATTTGACAACTGTATTCGGGGAAAAATTTGATGATGAAATAACGTATAAGTATTCCTATGATACCCTAAACGTAGAGTCGAACGAGACTTTCCTTAGTACATTAAAGCTGGATCATCAGAGTATTATAGCAGAAAATGCGATTGCATTGGTTGATTCACGGGCTCTTATGAATTCCCGGGCTCTTATGAATTCTGACTTACAAAATTTTAGCTTTTTGGTAAGTTCAAGAGCCTTAATGAATTATAGGACTTTGATCAATTATTCACGGGCACTCATGAATGGAGTACCTGAGTCTGCTGACACTACTTTTGTGATTGATTTTGACAAGCAGTCGATATTTGAGTACCAGATAAATCCTGATACTGCAAATCTGATTACATCTTATTCAAGGGCATTAATGAATTCAAGAGCCTTAATGAATTATAGCAGAGCTCTAATTAATTCCCGGGCACTCATGAATTCCCGGGCCCTGATAAATTACTCCCGGGCCTTGATGAACTACTCACGTGCTTTGATGAATTCCAGGGCACTTATGAACTATTCAAGAGCCTTAATGAATAGTGAAACAGTGGGAGCAGATGGCACTCTTAGCAACAGTGATGTGGTTATAATTGTTGACTCCCTGGATATCTTCAACGATGATCCTCCAATTATTGAAGACGGTGTTGAGTATTATGAACTGTCCGAATTATTTTCCATAACAACAGTAACGGGTACTACAGCAGGAACCCATTATATTGTGCCTGCCGCTTTCCTGACCGAACTTTCAACCAATTTTGACATCCGTTATGGAACGGGCACATTGACTATTTTGAAGGATACCCTGCTCGTTACCAGCAGTGATGCAGAAATGACTTATGGTTCCGATCCGCCCGATTATCAAATCACGGTGGGAGGGTTTAAATATGTGGATGATGTGGAAACTTCTATTGAATCCATTTCATACAGCATAAAAAACAGTACGGGTAATTTCCATGAAATTACTGATGTGGTTTCAGCGGGCAGTTATGAGATCGTCCCCCAAGTTCAACTGGTGGCTACCGAACTTCAACCCGGCGAAACTGTCAATTATGTGGTCGATTATGTCAATGGAAGGTTGAATGTGGACAAGGCCAATTCGTTCATAAGCCTTGCAGATACCACCTACATTTATGATGGAACTGAAAAAAATGCCATAGGTTTTGCTTATGGAGTGGGAGGCATTGATGATGTGATAGACTCTCCTTTGACCTATACTTATTCACCGGCAGTTACATCTTCTCCGGTTGAAATAGGTGATTATCAGGTTTTCGCTTATTTCGATGGAAATGAAAACTACTACCCTTCATCTGATACCGCTACCGTTTCCATCCTTTGTCCGCCACCTCCCACTATTGTTTCTTATGAAACAGCAGTAGGTTCCGGATCAAGCAGCCCGGCTATGATCAGCATGCCATTGGGTACAAGTCCAGGTGACTTGTTGGTAGTGGGACTGGTATATGAAAAAGGAACCAGCACAAGTATAATACCACCAACAGGCTGGGAAATTATTGAAACGGCAAACCAGGGCAATAATCTCGGAATAAAAACATACTATAAGGTGGCAGGTGATAATGAACCTTCAGACTATATTTTTGATCTAAGCAATAGTCCGAAATGGTC
>JAOUKG010000719.1 GCA_029882725.1 Cyclobacteriaceae bacterium | reverse complement strand
ACACTGATGTGGATACTTGAATAGGGGTTTTTGTAAAGTTTTTCTCTTTGTTTATTTGAAACCACATCAAATAGGGGAGAAGTATGTTCATCAATATTCTTTCCCAACTCTTCGTTATAACGCCAACCTCTCAGGGGTAATATTTCAGCCATTTTATCTCTTTCTGTTTTTTAACCAATTATTTTCATGTACAACTTTTTCATGTACAGTTTTCTGTTGCGAAGTAGTATTTAAATCGAAAGCAGCAATTAATGCGGCAAACATTTCATTTGAATCTTCATCAGTTATTTTTTCCGGAGACCAATTGTTCTCTACAAAAGCAGTAGTAAACGAACCGTTTTTAAAATCTTCATGTTTAAGGACAAACTCACAAAACCCCAAAGATGTTTTTACACCAGTAATTTCATATTCTTTGATAGCTCTTAACATTCTCTCTATTGCCTCATTTCTATTGGGGGCGTGCACAACCAACTTTGCGATCATGGGGTCATAATATACTGACACTTCCATATCTTCCTCGTAGCCATCATCTACACGTACTCCCGGGCCTGAGGGGATTCTGTATTTTGTGAGCTTTCCGGTGTCGGGCATGAAATTGTCCAAAGGATCTTCAGCATACACCCTAATCTCCAACGCATGACCATTTATTGTAAGGTCTTGTTGTTTAAAACTTAATTTTTTACCCTCTGCAATGGATATTTGTTCTTTTACTAAGTCTAAACCTGAGATCATTTCAGATACAGGGTGCTCAACTTGAAGTCGGGTATTCATTTCAAGAAAATAAAAATTACGGTCCTGATCAAAAATAAACTCCACGGTTCCTGCACCTGAATAGTCACAGGAAATAGCGGTATTTACAGCGGCGAGGCCCATTTCATTCCTTAATTCCTCGGTAAGCACCATGCTTGGAGCTTCTTCAATAACTTTTTGGTATCGACGTTGAATGCTACATTCCCTTTCGAACACATGAACCGTATTTCCGTGATTATCCCTTAAAATTTGAAATTCGATATGTTTGGGATTTACAATGTATTTTTCTAAAAAGACTCTCCCATCCCCAAAAGCCGATTTCGCTTCAGAAACAGCCCTTTCCATTTGGTCTTTAAATTCTTCGTGTTTATAAACAATACGCATTCCCTTTCCACCTCCGCCTGCACTTGCTTTAATAAGTACCGGATAACCAATTTTTTCGGCCAATTCAATTCCAGTTTTTATATCATCTATGGCTTCTGCAGAACCCGGAAGCAGGGGTACATTAAATTCAGCAACAGCTTGTTTTGAGGATATCTTATCGCCCATCAATTGAATGGAGTGTTCAGAGGGGCCTATGAAGACCATCCCTGCTTCTTTTACCGCTTTTGCAAAAAGAGAATTTTCTGATAGAAAGCCATATCCGGGATGGATGGCATCGGCTTTGGCCTTTTTCGCTACAGCTATAATTTTTTCTATGTCCAGGTAACTTTTGGAAGCCGGGGCAGCCCCGATACAATAGGCTTCATCGGCTTTTTTTGCGTGGGGAGAATGCAGATCGACCTCACTATAGACAGCGATGGCCTTTTTCCCCATTTCCTGCACAGATCTGATAATTCGCAATGCAATTTCACCGCGGTTAGCGATTAGTATTTTTCTGAACTCACTCATATTCTGTAGTTTCAATCTCAAATATATGATTTTTTTGGCCCGCTTCGAAAATCCATCGGCGATGTTTTCTCCCAAACTTCGGGAGCTGTTAAATTCGGCCTGTATGTTAAGTTTTACCGCCTCCTTTTTGGCTCTTTGTAACCGAAGTAGAATCCACATTCACCGTAGCTTTAGCGAAGTAGAATCTACATTCACCGTAGCTTTAGCGGAGGTGAGTGGTGCAGAAAGAGAGGTAATGGGCAATTGGTGGTGGAAAAAAGATAAAACAAAAAAGATAAATCATAAAAGTGAAAGGTGCAGAAAGGGAGGTGACTAGTAGGACCGGACGGACGTCCGGACCAGATAAGCATGGGGACCAAAGCAGAAGGGGACCGGATCTATATTCACCGTAGCTTTAGCAGAGGTGGATCTATATTCACCGTAGCCTTAGCGGAGGTAGACCAAATTGGCATGTAGGACCGGATGGACATCCGGACCAATTATGCATTGAGGACCGGACATCCGGACCAATGTTAAAATCAGGACTCTTACGGGACCAATGTTAAAATCCAGACCTCTTGCGGCTTCTTTATAGAATATTAAATCCTGATTTTATTTGTCTTTAAGAATAGAAAAAATTCATATTTCCCTTGATTTCTAGAAATGTAGATTGATATTTGTTGCTGTTAAACCCGGATTATGCAATAGAAATTCTATTCCGGCTCAAAAATGCTTCAAATATGCGCAAGAAAGTCAATTTTGGTACTCACCATAATGGTTACTATGTTTCCGTGCCAAAATCTTCTTTTTTACGCATCTTTTTTGCCTTTTTGACCCTCATGACGAATCC
>JAOUKG010000718.1 GCA_029882725.1 Cyclobacteriaceae bacterium | reverse complement strand
AGAAAACAAATTTCCAGTTTAAATGTTGTCCCATCAATTCTAAAAAATTACAAAATTCCTGTACCAAACTATATGGAAGGTGCAGACATCCCAGAAATATACCAATAACCCTATTTTTAATAGTTGTAATTTGTTCCTTCTACTTGTAACCCTCTTTCAATGCAAAAAAAAACTGTATTAATTATTTCTCCTTACCCAAAAAATACTGCAGCGTCACAACGTTTTCGCTATGAGCAGTATTTAGATCTGCTTAATGAGAGATTTAAAATTAAACAGGTATCATTTTATAATTACAACTTATTTAATAAATTATATAAAAAAAAGAATATATCCTTTTATGTTGGTTTTTTTATTGCTTTTTTTAGAACTCCCCTAAACCTATTTATCTTATTACCTCAAAGTAGTATCGTTTTCATTCATCGTGAGGTATTACCTTTAGGTCCACCTATATTAGAATTTGTGATTTCTCAAATTTTCAAAAAAAAAGTAATATATGATTTTGATGATGCTATCTGGCTTCGTGACTCTTTTCAAAAAGAAAATTTTTTTTCTAAATTAAAGTATAGATCAAAGTCCAAATATTTAATCAAGTGGTCACAGAAAGTTTCTGTGGGCAATGATTTTTTAGCAAATTTTTCAAAACAATTCAACCCGAACGTAATAGTAAATCCCACAACGATTGATCAAAGTTATCACTCACCTAAAAATAGAAATAGAAATAGAAATATCCCTGTAATTGGATGGACAGGTACTCATAGCACTCTGCCCTACTTACATTTAATTGAATCTGTCTTATGCAAAATAGAAAAGGAGAATTTAGCTCATTTTGTAGTTATTGCAAATCAAAAACCTGAATTGAAATTGAAACAATTTGAATTCATCAATTGGAATCAGAAAGATGAAATAGAACAATTAAGAACGATCGATATAGGAATTATGCCTCTTCATGACGATGATTGGAGTAAAGGTAAATGTGGTTTTAAATTGTTACAATATATGTCACTTGGCATTCCTGCTGTAGCCTCACCTGTGGGCGTTAATTCTAAGATCGTCAAACATGAGTATAATGGGTTTCTTGCACAATCTCAAGAAGAATGGTATTTGTTCCTTAAGGAGTTAATCAAAAATGAGGATTTAAGAAAAAAGTTTGGCAAAAATGGAATAGAAACTATTTCAAAATATTACTCCAAAAATTCCAACAAAAGCAACTTTCTCTCTATATTCTCTTTTTAAATCTACAACTCTTTCAAGTGTTCCTTGGCTGCCTTATTTGCCGGGTGACTTCTATCTGCCATTTTTTTAGCCTTTTTATAATACTCTTTTGCCTTTTTGTTTTTTCCTTCTTTTTCGAAAATTTCTCCCATCTTAATAAGACTATACAGATAGTAACCTGTATCAGTGGCTTCGATTGATTCTGAAAAAAATATCGCCTTTTCAAAAAACTTTTTCGCGCTTGTGTTATCGCCCCGCATTTGAGAAATATGTCCTGCATAAAAGGCCGCATATCTCCCACTAGTTGCCTCATAACCAATTTGCGCACTATCAATTCGGTTCAAAATTATCCTCGACTCCTCCAATGTTTGAGTATATCTTCCACTACTGTATAATAACCTTGCATAATACCTGTGAAAATAAGGGTTATCAGGGTATGTTTTGTAAAGGTACTCACCTAAATAAAATGCCCCGGCAGTATCATTTTCATAATTAAGCAATATTCTCATCAACCATACCATTGCTTCTGTACGCGTATAAAATGCATTAAAAGAAACCTCCCGTAACTGTTTGAGCCCTAACTCTTTATCTCCTGGGGGAAATAACAACATTACGGGTTTTAAAAGGAAATAGTTTTCAGGTATCCAATGTGAAAAATAATTGTAGAGTGCATCCCCAAATAATAATTCCGGACTCAGATCATCCCTCCCCTTACTCACTTCGAGATAATTAAGAGCCTCCTTACCTGCAACGGTGGCTTTTCGCCATTCTTTCCTTTCCTCTTCCGAATATAACCTCCCCTTAAATCCATATGCAGCACTCAGAAAAAAAGCAGCCTCAATTTTATGCTCTGGCTTTTTAAATAACTCTTCAGAAATAGTTATCACCGTATCCATATAGGCCAGAAATTTTTCATCGTGACTCTCATCGCGAATATCAGGCATGATTTTCCACCATTCGTTTAGACCTAAAAGAAAATAAGGAAGTGGGTGCCATGTATATTTATTCCTTAACCATAGAAATTGACTTTCCGCTTTTCGGAATTTAAAATTATACATATCGTTCAATCCTTGCGTGCACTCAATTTGAATTTGCATATCGGATATCAATATTACCAAGCTGTCTTTTTCCTGAGAAAATGCCCCGTAACCAATAATCACTAAAATAAAAATCAGAAAATATTTCATAAAATTTGTCTTCCCAAAATTAAATCATTTCTATTTATTAAGTAACGTGTTTTCGATTAAATACGGTATAAACACC
>JAOUKG010000038.1 GCA_029882725.1 Cyclobacteriaceae bacterium | reverse complement strand
GCAAGAATGTCGGCTTGGTTTCTGTATCTTCCATCTACAGGAGATATTGCGGTTAATTTACTTAAATCCATAGTTTTTGTTTCAAGGAACAAAAGTAACTAATCCATTATAAATAGCCAGATGTTTTTTGATTAGGTTTAACCATGGAGGGTATGGGTTTTAACACAAGTTTCATGGAGAATGAATTGCGTTCCCTGCCATAAAAAAAGATTACTAAGGAGGAGTTGATTCTTTATTGATTCTTTTTATCACCCAGAATTGGTCTTAACGGGTATGCTGAGTTTTTCAACAGACTCCTTTAAAAAAAGAATTTAATAACTAATTACCCCACAACCAATTTTAGGATTAATATGCATATGTCCCGGGATATGCGTAGGGTCACATTCTAGTACGAAATCGCTGGCCATTGCATGAACAACCACCAATTTTCCATCAATATCTGTTGAGTTTCCTGTACCAATAGTCCATAAATTTGTGGCCACAGATCGTGAACCTGATCCAAAATTATCTATATAAATGTTTTCAAAATCTCCTGCAAAAGGCTTTCCCCAATCCTTACCCATGCTTTCTTCACCACAAAAACTTTTGTCCAGACCCTGATTCCAATGCATTCCTATATTATCGCAACTACCATCATGTAAATGAACTGCATGAATACTCCCTGCGGGCATGCCCGTTAATGAAACTGTGGCGCTAGTTACCCCATTCTCATAGGTAGCATAAAACAATCCTATTTCCTCACCTGTACCATCCAATGCAATTATAGAAGTACGAGCTATTGCCAGTTCATTTTTATTGTCGCAAGATTGCAGAAAAAATAACATTACGACAGCTAAAAAAACAATTTTTATGGATCTCATAATTGTAAATGGGTTATCAACACAAATCCGTATAACGGATTATTCAAACAATAATTTTACAAAAATACAAAAAAGACGGTTTATTGTAAATGAAAATTATATTTATACCCGTAGGGGCAGACCCATGTGTCTGCCCTCCCCACAAAAACGGGGCAGACCGTTAGAGGGCAGACCGGTAGGTCTGCCCTAATTCATACAGTATTTTCAGGCAGACCCACGTGTCCTGTTCATGATATGGATAATGTAATAGGGCAGACCCACGTGTCCTGTTCATGATATGGATAATGTAATAGGGCAGACCCACGTGTTCTGGTCATGATATGGATAATGTAATAGGGCAGACACATGGGTCCTGGTCATGATATGGATAATGTAATAGGGCAGACCCATGTGTTCTGGTCATGATATGGATAATGTAATAGGGCAGACACATGGGTCCTGTTCATGATATGGATAATGTAATAGGGCAGACCCACGTGTTCTGGTCATGATATGGATAATGTAATAGGGCAGACACATGGGTCTGCCCCTACATGTAATTACATTATTTCAACATTTCGTCAAACATGAATGATATATAATAGATACCACCAATATTGGGGCCACCTAAACTGGGGTAATATTTTTTATTTAAAATATTAGATCCTCCAAGTTTTACCAATGACTTCAAACCTGGGAGTTTATAGGTAATCTGAGCATCCAAGGTTGAAAATGCGGGTACTTCTCCGTTGGCAGGAACTGTAAATCCCGATTGCCATTCAAATTCTGATTGCCATTTATAGGCAATGTTAAATCCAAATTTTTCAGTCACCTTACGATTTCCAAAAGTTAGGTTGTATTTATGTTCAGGGGTATTGAATTCAGCGAGGAAATTATCAGGCACATTATTTATTACATTCCAGCTGTAATTACCTCCTATCTGGTACCCGCGGGTAAAACTATATTTTATACTTGAGGCAATTCCCTGTGTATTTACAGAGTTGTCAACATTGGTGTACACCTGAAAAGTATTAAGTACCGTTCCATTAAGTAACGTACCATAATTGATTTTACCCTCCATGGCAGGATCAGGGTTGTAAGTATATCCGTAGCCATTTGGATCATCCAGAGCTGCATTTGTAGTGAATTGTTCTGCTTTTCTTATCCTGATTTGTGTTATAAAATCGTTGTAAATACTATAGAAATAAGAGAAATCTATCATTAAACTATTATTGATAAGACTTTTGTACCCAATTTCAAAAGTTTTGACCTTTTCCGGACGAACAGGGTCAAGTTTAGTAATAGGAGTTAGGTTTCCAATATTAGCAGGATCAAATATAGATGCAGTTGAGGCTCCCTTGTCAAAAACAGAAGTAGCATATTCCTGAACTGAATACCCTTCATACCCCAATGGCAATCCAGTAGTAGAAGACTCAGTTAAATTATAAGATTCAGCATATTGTGGTAGTCCACCAAGTAACCGGGCTGTAATAATATTTAGACTGATGTGTTGTCCCTGTGATGTGGGAACACGGAATCCTGTTTGAAAAGAAACACGTAAATTATGATTTTCAGCTAATTTAATTACGGAAGAAATACGTGGGTTTATTTGACCTTTAAAATTTTGGTTTTTGTCGTACCGCATACTTCCACTAAGTTTAAGCTTATCGTTAGCGACACTTTTGCTACCGGTTAAATAAGCACCAAATTCTCTAATAGTGATGTTGTTTCCTGTAGTATCAGGAAAAATAGTTCCATTACTGTTTAAATCAAACATTCTGAAAGAAGCCCCACCAATCAAATTCATAAACTCGACATTGTTTTTGAAATCATACTGTGTTTCAGCGTGGTACATTCTTGTTTGATCGTTGAATTTAGGCCCGAACGGAACCACTCCCTGCAACCCACGTTCTTTAAAAGTTGCAAATTGCTCACTTGTAGGGTCTAAAGTATACGATGATTCTGTAGTGCCGCGGGCATATTGATGAGCCGCCATTTCAACCTGTACCCGTTGATCTGCTGTAAGACCATCGATATCTCCGGGAGCATAGCCCTGATCATACAGGTATTCAAGATAATTGATACCATATACACCTAGCCAGTTATTGACACTCCCAAATAAACTGCTTTGATCATTAATACGTTTGGCTAAAAATTCTGTGATGTAACTGTCTCCGCTGTTTTCAAAAGTACCATAAGCTCTAACCATGAAGTTTTCACTTTTCAATTGCAACCGATGTTGAGCAACACTAAAATCGGATAATGAATATCTCTGAGCTCCCGTGTATATACTGGTTCCATAACCGTTATTTAAAATATAGCTCAATTCATATTTTTCATTGAGCCTATAATACAAACCAATGTTGATTTTTTTGTTTTCAGCACCGTAATTAATTAAGTACTTTTCCTGATAAGGGCTAACGGACACTACATGTGAAGGGAGGTCACCTGCATAATCAGCAGCTGTAACTCCTGCCCCAAAAGTACCTGATGGGGAAGATGCCAGAGACATCCAGTCATTACTTAAAGGAAATATTGCAATGTTCACGCTGGCCTCATCACCCATGTAATGCAGCCTGTCAGATCCGGGATTAAATGTGAATCCCGCAGGAGTTCTTGCGATTTCCCGATCAGTGGCATCAGTTCCGTGCCAATCGTCGGCCCGGGAATAACTTAGGTTTACTTTTATGGCAAAAACATTGTTCCAGGATTTTGCATACCGCAACGAGCTTTCATACATAGGAGCCATTTCCTGATCGGCATTGGCTCCAACATGGTTTACCCCGGTTTTTGCAAAAAAACTTAACCCCTGATAATCAAATGGGCTTTTTGAATTTATCAAAAGAACGCCATTAAATGCATTAGGGCCATACAGGGCCGAAGAAGCCCCAGGTATCAATTCCACACTTTCAACATCCAGTTCGGAAGGTCCGTTTAAATTTCCTATCGGGAAATTCAAAGCGGGTGCTTGGGTGTCCATACCGTCAATTAGTTGTACAAAGCGGGTGTTTCCAGTATTACTAAACCCCCGCGTATTTACAATTTGGAAATTGATACTACTTGAAGTCAAATCCACTCCCACAAGATTTCCAATAGCTTTGTAGTATGAATCGGAAGGAGTGTTTTGAATATCCAGAATATCCATCTTTTCAATAGAGACAGGGCTTTCAAGAATACTTTCTTCCACTCTCGAGGCTGAAATCACAATTTCCTGGCCCAACATGGTCTCTTCAATCATTTCAATTTTCATCCCGGTGTTTACCCTTTCCGTTATTTGGAGCTCTTGAGTGGCAAAACCCACATAAGAAATAATAAGAGTAAATGGAGGCTCATCTTTTAGATTCAAGCTAAAATTACCATTGTAATCTGTAATGGTTCCGGCTACTTTCCCTTTTACTGAAATATTCACACCTGCAAGGGCCTCACCTTTGTTGTCCGTGATATTTCCAGAGAGGGTAGTCTGTGCATAGCCTGAAGATAGGCCGAGGACTAATACCGTCCAGAATAAAATTAAAGTCTTCATAAAATATAGTTAGGTTATTTGGCTAATATAACCAATTAACTAAATTATGAAGTAAGAAATTGCGAATTATTTATCGAAGAATCCTCTTCTTATGTAGTTGATTTGCCCTAAATGTAAGTTCAGATGTCCATACAAATGAATGAAAAAATAGAAATGAGTAACATTTTCATTCTTGATAGGGATGGGGTAATAAGATTCCCAGGTTGTTTCATCAAAATTTTCAAGAACTTTGGTCACAACATCGATCGTTTGTTCCAATCTGGAAACAATTTCAGTTTTAGGAATATTCTTATCATTGAATTCTTTCTCTCGCTCCCTTATGTATCCATTTTTTAATAGTATGGCTCCAAAAAAATGAAGCAAGTTCCCACTGATGTGCAAGGCCAGATTACCAGCAGAATTATTTATTGTTCCTACCGTCTTCCACAAGTCATCTTCATTTGAAAAAGAAGCAACCTCTGCCTTTACAGCCAGTAAGTCTCTTTTATAAAGGTCCAGTAGATTATGGTGCACGGCGTTTTTGTTTATCAAGTGTACTTTTTCCTTTTCTTTGGTCTCGTAAATCAAGACTAATGGCATAACCCAAAGTTACATTTAAAGACCTGTAGGCATTTCTCAGGTTGTCATCAAAACCCAAAACATATAAGTTTGCAGAATAAGATTGTCCCAAATAAGTGTGCCCATAGGTAAACCGTACCTCAGAAAAGAAACGTTGGTTGCCCAAAACATGTGTCATAAATCCAACACCAAAATCCAGCCCAAACAGCCACCGGTTGGCATCTACAACTTGCATTTCGTTAAAGTTGATACTACGTGGATCGTAATAAACACTATCAGTGAATACCATTTTATAGTTAAGGCCTGTTGTTGAAGTAGTAGTAGTCAATACTCCATTACCTCCCATCCAATAAGATATATTGGGACCAACATTGAAATACCAACTAGAGTGGAAATCATAAAAACTTACAGGAAACTCTTTTCGAAGAAGTAATGAATTTTCTATAAAATAATAGGTGCTATTGTTGACCCAGGCGTATGAAGGATCCAATGTAGACTGGTTGAACCTCACCTTTCTGCCTTTAACACTCAACTGGCTTTCAGCGATAAAGCTAAAATCTGCAGGAAGGGGAAACCCTATCACTAAACCACCTAAAAACCCTCCCTTAAAACGGTTATGAAAAACATCTCTGATATCTTTCTGCTGATAACGCATAGTATAGCCCTGTACACCGCCTTTTACACCTACCGTAAATTTTTGGGCAGAGCTCAAGAAAAAGGAAGAAGCTAAAAATGAGAGAAGAAGTACTCGCTTCATGAAGCATTTGTTTGTGGTAAATTTAAGCAAATATATAAATTTAATTGAAATCTTTTTCGATTAAATGACTTGTTGAAATGGTTACCAATAGTTTATCGTCGTTATTCAACGGTATTCAGCCTATATATGTAGTTGGTAGTATATATGATGAAATATTATTAAAATTTTTCTATTTTTGTTATTTATAATTGAATTGGACTTTTTAAACTATGAGAATATTTTCTCTGGCTATCATCCTAGTTGTGACCTCTGTTACATGTTTTGCTCAGGAAACGGCCAATTTTTCACAATTTTTCGTTAACCCTTATGCTATTAACCCTTCGTTTGCAGGGGTGGAGGGAAAAACAGGTTTATATCTTACCTATCGACACCAGTGGGCCGATTTTGATGGAGCTCCACGAATTGGGAATTTATCATTTCATACAGCAGCTACTAAAAATCTAAGCCTTGGTTTGAATTTTAATAACGATAGGAGAAGTGTTTTAAATACCAGTTCTGCTTTATTAAGTTTAGGTTACAATATAAAGATTGCGAAAAATAGTTTCATCCGTTTTGGAATATCGGGCGGAGGTGCAACAAATATGGTGGATATAAACTCAATCAGGGTTGATGATCCCGCATTCTTCAATGCTTTGGACAACAATGCTTTCCTTCTTGGAAATGCAGGTTTATCCCTTCATGTAGGAGGTTTTCATCTGGGGGTGGCCATTCCGCAACTATTTGAACCTCAATGGGTTTCGGATCTCGAGTTCTCTTTCGGTGAAAATTTTACCGCTAGTGATTTATTCGTAAATGCAAAAAGAAGGTATATTCTATCTGTTAGTAACCGTTTTTATTTTGGCGATGATAAACATGTATTTGAACCTTACTTCCTTTATAGAGTACATGAATTTTTACCTCCTCAAATGGAAGCGGCAGCAATTGTACACCTTAACCATACCTTATGGTTTGGAGGAACTTATAAACAAGATTTCGGTATTTCCGGTACGGCAGGAATTAAAACGGATAAGTTGGGAGTGGGGTATAGTTACACCTTTAAGAATTTGGGGGTCAACAAAATTGTAAGTCCTACTCATGAGGTTACGGTATCTCTTTTATTTGGAAACAAAAAAGAAAAAGCTCAAAAGTATTCCTTTGTTAGTACAGTAAGAGAAATTGAGCCTATTGTAGTCCCCAAAGAGAAAGAGCCTGACACAGTGGTTGTTCAGGAACCTGTTGTGGTGGAAGAAATAACACCTTTTATACCCGAGGAAATACCTGAAATAGATAGTGTGGTTGTGGAACCTATTGTTGAAAAAGAACCCGTAGTGGAGGTTGTACCGGAGCCCGAACCTGTAAAAGCAGATGTTACTGTAAAGAAAGGGGGGCATGAAAAAGAAATACCTGTTGGTAATTACGTTGTTGTAGGTGTGTTTAGTACAGAGCAAAATGCCCAAAACTTTGTAGATGGACTCTATAAAAAGGGTTACCAAGAAGCACAATTAGGGTATATTACTGAAAGAGGTTTCTGGTATGTGTATGTCCATAAAACAGACGATCCAAGTTTTTCTAGAAATGTGAGAAATAAGGTGCGTGGAATCAAAGAATTTAAAGATGCCTGGACCCTTGAGGTTCATGACTAAAAACAAAATACAATGAAAAAGTTTTTGACTTTTATATTAATAGTAGGTTTCTTTTCGGTAAAGGCTCAAGTTCCTGTAATTTCTACGGTGAGTACGGATCGTTTTTATCCCGGAGGGTCTATTGTAATAAACGGTTCTGGTTTTAATGCCGACCCCACACAATTGGTGGTGTGGTTTGGAAGTACAAAGGGAAGGGTAGTTTATTCAACGGAAAATATTATTGAGGTAGTGGTTCCAACGGGAGCTCATGCGGAAAATATAACCGTAATAAATAAAGCATCGAAAAAAAGTGGGAAATCAGATATAAAATTCTTTCCGGTTTTCAGTGGAAATACTTTCGATCCTACAAAAATTGAAGCAGCCAAAGTTTTCCCCAATGTTTTGCAAACATACGATTTGTGTTCATGTGATTTTAATAATGATGGGTTGGTCGATATAGCCCTTACTAAAAACAATGCAACAGGCTCAAGTGTGGAAATTTATCAAAACAACAGTACACTTGGCAATATCAGTTTTACGCTTAAAAACACAGTAGGAATTCCGGCTCCAACCGCATTTATGACCTGCGGTGATATGAATAATGATGGTTTCCCCGAAATCGCTGTTACCAAAGGAGGAGGCACTTCTGGTGTAGATAAAAAGAATATATACGTGCTCCCTAATGTTGGAGGAACAGTTAATACCTACTCCACCTATACCTTACCCGATGGTCTTGTTAGTGTCCATGATATCCAACTTAAGGATTTAAATACAGATGGTTTACAGGATTTAATTATTTCAAGTTCACAAGATAACAACTTGTACTTTTATATGAACAATAGTGCAGCGGCCGTTTCATTCGTTTCTACTGCAAATGTTTTACCCATCGTTGGAATTGATGGAACATTTAGTCTGGAAGTACAAGATTTGAATTCAGATGGCCGACCCGAAATTATTGTGGTTGCTAAAGTGGGAAACGCCAAGGAAATTGAGGTCTTAAAAAATATAAGTACAATCAATAAAGTGTCTTTTGATGCTCCTGTTGTATTTAAAACAGAGATTGTTATTGAAGATTTGATTACGGGCGACTTTAATAATGATGGTAAACTCGATATTGTAACATCAAGTCCATTATCGACAAGTAAAGTTTCCTTGTTGTTGAATAATTCTTCAGGCGGAAATATAAGTTTTGCTGCGAAACAGTCATTTAATGTTACAGGTGCCACTGGTTTGGATGTTGGCGATATTGATGGAGATGGTTTTTTAGATTTAATGGTAGGTAATACAAATGACGTGGGCTTCACCTTGTTAAAAAACAATGCAGGTTCAGGAGTAACACCTATGGCAATTCCGGGAACAAGCCGTACCAGGGGGGTGAGCATAAATGATTACGATGGGGATGGAAAGCCTGATTTTGCTATGACCAGTTATACAATCAGTGGAGCGTCTATTACAGGTTATGCTTTGGAAATAAGGAGAAATTTAAATTGTTATGTGCCCAGGATACTTACTGCCGATGCTACTCGTGCAATATGTGTGGGGCAAACCATTGCTGTAGATGTAATTCCGTCGCCGGGCACAACATTTTCATGGAAGCTGGATGGCACTGAATTTACACAAGGCACAGATCCTTTTGCAAATATAACGGGCTTTGGAACTCTTACAGTCGATGCAATTACCCAAGTGGGAACTACGTGTTCTACCACTTCTTCAAACTCCATGAATTTCATTAACGGTGCCGGTACTGTTCCGGGAGATCCCGTTCCCACAAATGCAGGGCCCGGTTGTATTGGAGGAAATATTCAACTTAATGTTCCAGCTGTTGTGGGAGCTACTTATTCCTGGGATGGCCCTAATGGGTACACAAGTAATGCTCAGAACCCGATGCTTTCAAATGTACAAATAGATGATGCCGGTGAATACATAGTTACAGTGAAGTTGGGTGATTGTCAAAGTACAGCAGCCTCTACTTTTGTAGAAGTTCTTAGTTTTCCTAAATTTTATATTCAGTCTTCAACGGGCAATGGTTTCTGTGAAGGAACAAATTCTACCTTAAGTGTGCCGGCGCAGGTAAACTTCGATTATGTTTGGAAAAAAGACGGAACTACTTTTGGCACCAATACAAACTCGGTAATCATTACCTCTGCAGGGATTTATACCGTAACCCTGACTCACAAAACGTTGGGTTGTTCATTCATTTCGGAACCTCAAAATGTATTAACCACGCCGCCACCTGTATCTGCCGTTACTGTGTCGAACGCTACTGGGTGTGTAGGTGAAGAATTGATATTTAGAGCTAATCCTACCAGCGATCCTGCATTTACGGTAGCTTATTTATGGGATTTTGGTGATGGAACAACGAGTACATTGGAAAATCCACTAAAAACCTATGCTGCAGCTGGAAATTTAACCGCCACTCTGTCGATTTCCTACAGTGATGTGGCTAGTTGTGGAACTACAGAAAACATAGCCATAAGTGTGGCAACTGCAATTGCACCTACTATTACTGCCAGTGTCGATCCTATTTGTCCCGGGCAGGAATCAACACTTGCAGTTCAGGGCACATACTCTTCTATAACATGGGACGACGCCACTACGGGACCTTCTCGTATTGTTAGCCAACCTGATATTGAATATTTTGCAAATACAGTAGACGCCAACGGTTGCAACGGAAAAG
>JAOUKG010000715.1 GCA_029882725.1 Cyclobacteriaceae bacterium | reverse complement strand
GAAAATTCAATCAGGATCTTCCCTTACAGACAATACTTCCCTTGAAAATCAAGCCACTCCTGTCCACGGATACGATAGCTTATATAAAATCATTGGTCAACAAATGAAATATCCTAAAAAAGCGGTTGAAGAAAATATCTCAGGGAAGGTTTTTATATCTTTTGATATTGACACTGAAGGCAACCTCACAAATTCTAAAATTGTAAAGGGCATTGGTGCAGGTTGTGATGAAGAAGCTCTAAGAGTGGTTCAATCTTTAGATGCAAAATGGATTCCCGGAGTAAAAGATGGACAAAAGATTAATCAAACTATTGTTCTTCCTATATCTTTTAGTTTAAAAAGCACAAATTCCTCAATAATTATTGAAAATATCGAAAAGGGAAACAGTCAGGGAGAATCATCAAGATTTGGTGAGACAACAGATGAAATATTCACTATAGTTGAAGATCCTGCTATGCCGGAAGGAGGCTATGAATCTTTTTACAAATACATCCAAACCAACATGCTATACCCCGAAACAGCCAGAAACAACAACATTGAAGGTCGGGTTTTTATTCAATTTGTTGTTGATACAGATGGTTCAATCACCCAAGTGCAGGCTGTAAAAGGTATAGGTGCAGGTTGCGATGAAGAAGCCATCCGGGTAATATCAGGTTCACCCAAATGGAAACCCGCATATCAACGCGGCATCACAGTAAAACAACGTATCGTTTTACCGATAACATTTAAATTGTAATATATGTATGGGGGCGAATGGGGCGAATGGATGGGGCGAATGGGGCGAATTCAATTCGCCCCTACAATTTGTCCCTACAACACGCCCAATTCGTGTCCAATTTTAATGAATGCTCCAATGGCCTTGTCTAAATGCCGGCGATCATGGGCTGCCGACATTTGAACGCGGATTCTTGCCTGGCCTTTGGGAACTACTGGAAAGAAAAATCCTATTACATAGATACCTTCATCCAATAATTTTTCAGCGAATTTTTGTGCCAGAGGTGCTTCATAAAGCATGATGGGTACAATAGGATGTATCCCCGGCTTGATATCAAACCCTGCTGCCGTCATTTTTTCTCTAAAATAAAGGGTATTATCCTCCAGTTTATCTCTTAACTCGGTCGTTTCACTAAGCATTTCCAAAACCGTTATGGATGCACCTACTATAGAAGGCGCCAATGTATTAGAGAATAAATAGGGCCTGGACCTTTGTCTTAATATTTCAATAATTTCCTTCCTCCCGGATGTGAATCCACCTGAAGCTCCACCCAACGCTTTTCCCAAAGTTCCTGTAATAATATCCACTCTTCCCATTACATCCCTGTATTCATGGACACCTCTCCCGGTCTTACCCATAAATCCTGTTGAGTGACACTCATCCGTCATTACAAGACTACCATACTGATCGGCTAAATTGCAAATTTTATCCAATTGAGCTACTGTACCATCCATTGAAAAAACACCGTCTGTTACAATAATGATATTTTTTGCTCCCGCAGATTTAGCTTCCTTTAATTTGGCTTCAAGATCATCCATATTATTATGATCATACCGGTACCGCATCGCCTTGCACAATCTTACCCCGTCGATAATGGATGCATGGTTGAGAGTATCCGAAATGATAGCATCTTCAGCACCCAAAATAGGCTCAAAAACTCCTCCATTGGCATCAAATGCCGCTGCATATAATATAGTATCTTCCGTGCCTAAAAATTCTGAAATCTTTTTTTCTAATTCCTTGTGAATATCCTGCGTTCCACAAATAAATCGAACCGAAGACATCCCGTATCCATGCGTATCGATGGTTTTTTTTGCTGATTCTATTACCCGGGGGTGTGATGACAAACCCAGATAATTATTGGCACAAAAGTTAATTACTTCTTTGCCATCTGCAGTCTTAATTTCTGCGCCTTGGGGAGTAGTAATTACCCGCTCCTTTTTATACAATCCGGCTTTGTGTATTTCAGCGAGTTCACTGATTAGTTTAGGTTTTAAATTCTGATACATGTTGGTAAATTTTGAACAAAATTAAATATTGAAGAAATACTAACAAATATTGACAAAGAGTACCACAGAAAAAAGGAATTAATTAGTAATTTCGCCCAGCCAAATAGTTAAGTATGGAGAAAATTCTCATCACGGGGTCTTGTGGACAATTAGGTTCAGAAATCACACCTGCTTTAGCCAATAAATACGGATCCGATTCTATCGTTGCCACCGACCTACGGGAAAAATCCACCACTGATTTCATCTATGAGCAAGTAGATGTGCTCGACGAAGACAGACTCAGGTTCGTAATCAAGAAGCATAACATTACTCAAATTTATCACCTGGCGGCTGTATTATCCGCCCGTGCTGAATCCAATCCTGTTTCCGCCTGGGACATCAATATGAAAAGTTTGTTGAATATTTTGTCATTGGCTGTAGAATTAAATATTGGCAAAGTGTTCTGGCCGAGTTCTATTGCTGCATTTGGCCCCGGTTCTCCAAAACAAAAC
>JAOUKG010000716.1 GCA_029882725.1 Cyclobacteriaceae bacterium | reverse complement strand
TCTAAACTGTGGGAATCTATTACTTATTCCAACCCATGAAGCGGAGCCTGCTTTTGTTCCTATGTTTAAATGACAGTTTTTACAAGCAAGATTATTACCGGCATAACGATTTTCAGGGTTTACAGCCTCTGGTCCCATCCATTTGGAAGATTCGGACACAAGTCTATAACCATATTTTATTTTTTTGCCCTCGTAGCCGTTTGGAAAGCTGTTTTCGACGTCTGATAACTTCTTTTCAATTTGAGAAATTGTTGGTTTTTGTAATATTTTAGGGTTTTTAGCCAAAATTAGAATCATCACTAACAATGCTAAAATAATACCTGTCAGTACTACCAACAGGTTAGATATTTTCTTTAATACATTAACATTTTTCATGGCTTCAAAATTAGAAGTATAAAAGATGTTTATTAGTGACTTTAATCACATCAGAATTTATATACTTTTGGAAAGCTTAGATTGTAGCTCCAGCCAATAGATAAAGAGCAGCCATTCTTACTGCTACTCCATTTTCTACTTGTTCTAGAATTATACTGTGGCCGGAATCTGCTACATCACTATCAAGTTCAACACCTCTGTTTATTGGTCCGGGGTGCATTATTGTAATTTCCTTGTTCAAAGAATCGAGTAGTTTTCTGTTTACTCCATAATAAAGGTAGTATTCACGAAGAGAAGGGAAATATTTTTTTTGTTGCCTTTCTAGTTGAATTCTTAAAATATTGGCAACATCACACCATGCAAGAGCTTTTTTAATGTCAAGTTCTTTTTTTACACCTAACTCTTCAATATGTCGGGGTATCAACGTGTTTGGTCCGCAAACCATTACTTCAGCCCCCAATTTTTTCAAGGCGTAGATATTAGATAATGCTACTCTTGAGTGTAAGATGTCACCAACGATAACGACTCGCAAACCCTTGATGTCTTTACCTAATCTTTGCCTGATAGAAAAGGTATCAAGTAAAGCCTGGGTTGGATGTTCATGTGTACCATCTCCCGCATTTATAATATTGGCCTTAATGTGTTTTGAAAGAAAATGAGGAGCTCCGGGGCTACTATGTCTTATTACGATCATGTCAACTTTCATAGCCAACACATTATTTACAGTATCAAGAAGGGTTTCTCCTTTTTTAACACTTGAGCTTGAAGAACTAAAATTAATTACGTCTGCAGTTAATCTTTTTTCAGCAAGTTCAAATGAAAGCCTGGTTCTGGTACTATTTTCGAAAAATAAGTTGGCAATGGTAATATCCCGAAGTGAAGGTACTTTTTTAATAGGGCGGTTTATTACTTCTTTGAAGTAGTCGGCAGTTTCAAAAATCAGATTTAGGTCACTTTTTTGAAGTTCTTTTATTCCGAGTAGATGTTTTTGTGTTAGTTGTGACATAAGTTTAGGTGGCCAGCCAAATACTATCTTTTTTAAATCCTTGATCTTTAAGTTCTACAATAACCCTTTGTGATTTTAATGTATGTACATTTGTACCTACATAATGAGGTTCTATAGGGAGTTCTCTGGAATATTTTCTATTTACCAGAACCAATAATTCTACTTTTTTAGGTCTTCCAAATGTAATCATAGCATCAAGAGCGGCACGTACAGACCTTCCGGTATAGAGTACGTCGTCAATGATTATAACGTTTTTGTTTTCGAGAAGCACAGGGATTTTTGTAGCATAGGCTTTAACTGGTTTTTCCCTTCGCCTAAAATCATCCCTATGAAAAGTTGTGTCCAGATAACCAGTAATAATTTTTTTACCGGTCATTTCTTCCAAACTACTTTTCAGATAATCTACCAGAAAGGTTCCCCTGGGTTGTAAACCTATAAGTATAGTATTGTCAAAATCCTCATAATTCTCAATTAGCTGTTGACCAAGCCTGTGCATGGTGATATTCAACAGTTTTTCATCGAGTAGGAGTTTTCTTTGCATGCTAATTTTACTGTGCAAATATAGATAAAGATTATTAAATTTTTAATTTGTGTTAATTAACATTTACTTTATTGATATAAAAAACTGTTTTTCTTTCGTTTGTCATGTTTTCAGAAATTCTTTGGTATCCCCAAATAAAGAAATTATTACCATACCAAAATACAACCTGTCCGTCGTCATCCTCATTTCTTAACCTTTGATCTTGAAGCATGGAGTTTACTAATAAGGTACTGTCTTTTTTTACCTCATTTTGGGAATCCCGGAATGCATGAAAAATTTCTTCTTCATCCTTGTAGAAGAAGTGAGCGCCATTATTAGAATAATAATAACTCGATACTTTTTCCATTATCGTTTTATCTTTCTCTTTTATTGTCATTGAATAATCATTCTTAAAATTCCCTTCCTTATCAAGTACAATTAAATTTGCACCTCTAAATTTTATAGAGACTAAGTAATCATTATTAAGTAATGAGTGAGTTGTTTGATAGTACCTAGAGAGGCTTTCATAATTTCTTAAATCATTATAATAGGGATTTCCGTAATTTCTATTGACAACTCTTTGGTTATAGGAGG
>JAOUKG010000714.1 GCA_029882725.1 Cyclobacteriaceae bacterium | reverse complement strand
TAATTATAATTAGGGTAAATATTGTAAGTGGTAAGGCAATATATTCAGGTAATTCTATTTCCAAAAGCGAATAAAAGGAAGTAATCTTTATATCAAATAAATAATAAACAATTAAACAGGGAATTATTTGGTTTACCACTTTTACGTAGGGTCTTAAGGGTAATAGGTCGTCGCGAAGTCCAACCAAAAACACAAAGAAAAGAGAGGCAATAAGAAATTTATATTGCCCAAGAACTTCTAAAGGAAAGAAAAACAACAGAGTTAATATTGCACTGATAACAATTGGTACTCCTCCTAATCCGGGAACATCGCGGGTATGAATTTTTCGAACATCTTTTCCTTCGAAAACTTTCCAGGTTTCCATTAATTTAATGAATAGCGGGAACGCTAAAAAAGAGATTCCAAAAGCTGAGAGTAAATAAATTATTAATTCTGTCAATGCTTTATGATCTTTTGATATTTGACTTCATTACCATGATAAATTCTTAGGAAATAAATTCCAGAAGGAAATTGACTTAAATCTAATCTTCTGTTTGCAGTTCCGTTTTCATTATGAATACTCCAGAAATTAAGCTCATTTCCGGAAAGATCATACATCCCAACAAGAACTTCGGGGCTTTGGATATTTTCCATACTGAAATTTATGTAATCCTCAGCAGGGTTGGGATATAAGTTAATTTCAGAACCTGTATTTTCAGGAGTAATCGAGACAGGCGACTCTCTTAAATATAGTTTGATGTTTGCCTGATCTATACAAAGATCAAGTCCAGAACCAGTGACGGTATAGGTGGTGATTAAATCCCTGACAACAACTTTTATTTGTGGACCCAATTGTTGATTTATTTTGCCATCTGAAGAGGTCCAGCTGAAAATACTGGCCCCAGTGGCATTTAAAGTCACTTCATTACCTTTAAAAGGATGAATATTGGAAGCTGAAATTTGTACAGAAGATTTCATTCCTACAATAGGTTCAACAAAATGGGCTATGTTTAGTCCTGATTTCAACGCATTGGGTTCCCATGCACCATTTTTATCACGGCCCCAAGATGTTTGGTTTGTGTTTTCACCGTCGGCTGTAGTTACGATGGCCAGTGAATCTCCTTGATAATCAAATTCAATACCCACATGAAAGGCCGTACCCAGGAACAAAGGAACCCTTCTTCCAAAATAGATTCGGGTAGGTTGATTATTAAGCACGTCCTCCTCAATTTGTTTAAAAAGCACTTCTGTTTCTTCTAAAACCCTGCCCGGGGCATTTTGTGGGCCTAAAGCATTCCATACAAATACACGTGCCCTTGCATCAGGATTTAAACTATACACCTTTCCAAAATTAATTTCTACCCCACTCATTTCCTGATACCCCAAATCATTATCAAAGAACTCTGATATGGCTGTTTGACCCAATGAATTATGCCCCGCAACAAATCCTTTTTCTCCGGTACCCTGGAGGCGTAATACGGAGGGTGTACCTCCTTGAAAATTAGAAAGTACATTGCAAAGGCCTTGATCTGACACGAATATATAATCAACAATTTCCAACAAATTGGAACTTCCAATAGCATTGGATGAGGTCAAACTAACTTTATAAAGGCCTGGTGTGTTGTATGTAACTACAGGATTTCTCGAATTGGAAATACCAGGTTCCCCACCTTCAAAAGTCCACTCCCAGAAATTGGGAAAATTGGATGACAAGTCAGTAAATTTTACGGTGCCTCCCAAAAGTACCTGGTTAATATCTGATGTAAAAGCGGCTACCGGAGGATCTATTACTGTAACACCACATGCCTGTGCCTGTGTAAGGATTCCTCTGCGAGGGCTCAGTTGCATTACGGCAAGTACCCTTGCCTTTTGATCCTGAGTAAAAATATTCATACATGCATCGTCAGTATAATCCATGTAGTTTTCAACCATATCTGTACTACTGCAACTTACTATACCAATAGGGCATCCTCTATTTGCCTGTGCCGACTCAGGGGTATCAAAACAAAAATCATCAGATCCACAAGGGCCATCTCCCCAAATATGCCGCAGACCTAACCAGTGCCCCGTTTCATGAGTTAGTGTTCTGCCCCGATTATTAGGAGCTTCCATAATTGGAAAAGTGCCTTTTTCAACGGAACCCACCACAGTGTATTTTAGTACAACGCCATCGGTGGAAGAACCTCCTGTATCAGGCAAACCCGGTAAACCCGAACCTGTAGGAAATTGAGCATAACCTAATAACAAGGCATCTTCAGCAGCAAAATTGACTGTCCAAATATTATAAAAGTAATTCGGGTTCCATATGGTGGAAGGTTTTAACTCTCCTTCAATGGAAGTTCTTGACCATGCACTTTTGTTACCACGGACTCTATTTATGCCCGGCTCAGTGATTGGATTACCATTTTCATTTACATTGGCCAAACAAAATTCAATTTCAATATCGGCCCCATCGGGATGTGTATTGTATCCATTTGAGCCAAATTGCCGTCTGAAATCTTCATTTAAAACATCAATT
>JAOUKG010000713.1 GCA_029882725.1 Cyclobacteriaceae bacterium | reverse complement strand
TAATAGGAGTTAATGGCTTACCCGGTATTATTGCTTCAAGTACCGACAATAGCTACACACTTGCAAAAAAAGGTGAAATTCCACACAGTAAATTTATAGAATACAATGATCTCTCGTTAAAATCTCCTCAAATAGTTCCTGGTCAAGTGTACTACTTTAAACGCAAAAAGAAAAAAGCAGATACACATTATCATACAGTGGAGAATGGTCAATCTCTTTGGTCAGTTTCTCAACAATATGGAATAAGAATGGATAAAATCATTTCAAAAAACAGGATTACAAGTGCCTCAGAAATAAAGCCCGGTCGAGTTTTATGGCTCCGGTTTATTCGACCAGAGGAACTCCCCATTGAGTATTCAAAAATAGAAGAAACCTCTCCAGAAACTGAAAAAATACAAGTAGCAGATATCAATATCGCAGAATCAATTAATGATTCTGAAAATTCAGAAGATCTTACGCTCATTAAAGATTTAAAAGAAGCCCCGTTATACAATAATGAAGAGCAAAATCAGAAAGAAATTGATGCAGAAACTGATGGAAGCGTTTTTTATAGCACTACTGGAAAAGTAAGAAAATTACATAAAGTTGTAAAAGGAGAAACCTTTTATAGTATTTCAACAAAATACAATATCCCTGTACCTGCTCTTCTTCAATGGAATAATCTTGAAATTTCAGACACTATCTACATTGGGCAGGAATTATTTGTGTTTTTAAATAAAACAACAAATAATTACCTAACTTACAAAGTAAAATCAGGTGACACCTTGTATAAAATCGCCACAGATCATGGTGTATCAGTAGATCAAATACTTAAATGGAATGAAAGAATTGATTATCACCTTAAGGTAGGCGAGATTTTAAAAATAAATCAATAGAGAAAAAGTCTCTTTTTTATTAATATATTACTTGTACCTATTTTAATTCAATCATTGCCTTTTTAATTAAAAGTAATATGGATAATTTTGATTCTTGTAAAAATTAATTTGTGAAAATGGAATCGATTGATTTGGTAATGCTTGTAGATGACAACGAAACTGATAATTTTATTAGTAAAAGGATCATTGAAATCACACATTTCGCCAATGGGGTTGAAGTAAAAAATTCCGGAAAAAGTGCCTTGGATTATTTAGATGAAAATAAAAATAATATTGACAAGTTACCAAACCTTATTTTTTTAGACATCAATATGCCCATTGTAGATGGATTTATCTTTTTATATGAATTTGAAAAATTCAATGATAATGTAAAAGATAAATGTAAAGTCATTATTTTAAGTAGTTCAGACAATAAAAGGGATATTGATAAGATTGTAAACAACAATTACGTAATAAAATTCATAACCAAACCATTAACTGAATCGGCACTTGAAGAACTTAAAGAACTTCAATTTTAAATTATATTCCATATTTCATTATTATCAACATGAAATATCTACTTACCTATTCAGTTATTCTATTATTTTCAATTCAAACTTTTCCCAATATACATTTCGTTAATTCAGAAAATGATTCCACTTGGGATACCAAAGGAGTGTTAACACTGAATCTTCAGCAAGTGGGCTATTCCAATTGGGCACAAGGTGGGGAATCTGCCTTATCCTACGGGGCCGTATTTAATTTCACTGCTAACAAAACAACAGAAAAATATTTGTGGAAAAATAATATCAGAGTAGGGTATGGTCTCATTAAAAGAAATGGATTTTCCCCAAGAAAAAACAATGACCTTATCATTCTGGTTAGTGATTACGGGAGAAACATTAATAAAAACTGGCAATATTCAGCTGCCGTCGATTTTAGAAACCAATTCACCGCTGGATATACTTACACAGAGGACCCTATAACAGGAATTGAAATTAAAACTCTTGTTTCAGATATTTTTGCCCCCGGCTATCTGCAATCCTCTCTGGGAATAACATTCAAAAAATCAGATATTTTTTCAGCTACACTTTCACCTGTATCAAATAAAATTACATTTGTTCTTAATGAATCCCTTTCGGCACAAGGAAAATTTGGTGTTACTCCCGGTGATAAAATCAGAACTCAGTTAGGTAGCAGTTTAAACATCTCCTACAACCAAATAATAATGGAAAATGTAACTGTAAAATCCAATATGCTATTATTTGGTGATTATAATAATCTGAATGTGTGGGATGTGAATTATGAATTATTTGTAGACTTTAAAGTAAATAAGTTTATCACAACCAATTTTCTTTTACAAGCAATTTATGATGATGATATAAAGGGGAACAATGAAAACTTAAACATTTCTGGCCCTGCTCTTCAAATAAGACATGTTCTTAATCTGGGAATTACTTTTAACCTAATTTGATTAATTAAGATCTCCGCATACTAATCCTTTACATTCTGGCTTCATCCTGCAGTCTAATTGTAAACTTCTATAAATTCTATTCCTTTCAATTGAGTATTATAGCTTCGGATTTTTCCTGTGTCTATTATGATCTCTTTTAGTCTTTTTTTCAATGTTTAATTCGAAAGCCT
>JAOUKG010000711.1 GCA_029882725.1 Cyclobacteriaceae bacterium | reverse complement strand
AAAAAGATTCCTCCGGAACAAAAATGACCGACGCCGGGTATTACCTCTCCTGGATTTACCCCTCCCCTTCCGAAAATGGTCAGTTCTATATCCTTCCGGCAACCATGTTTGAATACAACCATAAGATTATCAAAGAACAAGCCAACGTCGAAAAAATGGAGCTGTACCTATCCGATAGTCGTAATTTATTTTCCAAATACAATAAAAACATAAAAGAATACAGAGTTTTCCCCCTGTTGGAAGGATCTGCACCTGATTTTCGCCCGGATACAACTTTTAAAATGTCCAAACCAATACAAAGTGGTACTCCTAAAACCAACAAAATCACGAGGCCGACTACTAAAAATCCAATTAAAGAAATCAAAGTCCCTCTACCCGTCTACAGAATCCAAATTTTCGTCTCTTCAGGAAAAATGGATGAAGACATATTGCCCCAATCCTGGAAAGACCGACTCATTGTGGTAAAAGTGGGCGATGTAAACAAATACCAATTGGGGGATTGGAAAACACGGGAAGACGCAGAAATTTTTCTGAAGGAAGTGCGATCCAACGAACAATATAAAGATGCTTTTATCCTAACCATTAAATAAGCATAATGGGTATAGCAATACACTATAATGGAATTCAATACGAAGAAAACGACCTAAAACACTACACAGAAAGTCACCCTGCTTTGATATTTGCAAGAGATTGGTTATCTGGTCAAAATGAATTTATAATATCTACTTCCGGTTCCACCGGAAAACCGAAAGAAATAGTCCTCAAAAGAGCAGCTATGGAAGCCAGTGCAAATCGCACCTTATCCTATTTCGGTTTAAAACCAGGAAATAAGGCTTTGTTATGTATGAATGCCAGTACTGTGGGGAGCAAAATGATGGTGGTACGCAGCCTATTGGGAGGACTTCATCTCCAAATCGCAGACCCCACCCCTAATCCGTTTCAAAACATATATGAATCCTTTGATTTTGTGCCATTGGTTCCTCTTCAACTAAAAGCCGCCATCGAAGATCCTCTCACAAACCCCAAACTTTCCAATGTAAAATATATTCTTTTGGGAGGAGCACCGGTAGATGAAAGTTTATTTCAACTTTTAAAAACCATAAAACCTCTGGTTTATCACGGGTACGGAATGACAGAAACATGTTCGCATATCGCTCTCCGGCTACTAAATGGCCCGGATCCTTCCGTGGCCTACGAAATACTCGATGGCATTGAAGTAAAATTATCCGCAGATAAAAGTCTGGACATCTATGGCGATATTACTGACCATCGCTGGATACACACCAATGATTTGGTGGAGTTGAGAGAGGGGAATAAATTCTTATGGCTGGGAAGAAAAGATTTTGCCATAAATACAGGTGGACACAAAGTACATCCGGAGTTAGTGGAGACTGCAATAGAAAGGATCTTAACAGAAATCAATATAATTCAGAATATACAAATAAGCTGGATCGCTGACGCTAAATGGGGACAAAAAGTAGTATTGGTAACAGAAGGAAAACCTTTATTTAATTGGGAAACAGTCAGAAGCCTATTAAAAAATTTACTTAAAAATTATGAGATCCCCAAAAGTTTGATCGTTGTGGAAAAATTACACAAAACAGAAGCAGGGAAAAGGGATAGAACAAAAACGGATGAAGAGATTGGGGGTAGATAGGACTAAACCACAGAAAACATAGAGGCAATTAAAACACTATGTTCTCTGTGGTAGAAAAATAATTGCTTAATGTTTAAAATTAAACACCGAGGGTATAGGTAGTTTTTCCTCCTGCCAATTCTTTTGCGACAAAAATCAAACTGCTTGCGCTCAAAGTTGATACTGTAACAGTGGTATTACTTAAGCTTGTACCCGTCAAAGTTAAAATTAATCCTGTTTTGTCAGAGGTTAGACTCCAGGTGCCTGTTGCATAAGTAACGTTTGCATCTCCCCAAACTAACGTACCATCCGCATTAAAAGTAAAAGTTGTGGCCGTATATAATCCATCATACACCGTTTTTAATATTGCATCGGCAGCCGTTCCTACAGGTTCTGCACTTATGTAAGCCCAAGGAGCCGCTGTAAGTAAATCAACATTAATAGTGGGAAGAGGATCGTCTTTTTTACAGCTTGTAAAAATCAAACCCGTCACCAAAGTAAGACATAAAGAAAGAATAAAAGATTTCCCTAAATTGTTTTTAAAATTCATAATTTTTTTGTTTGTTTTTTTTAAAATTATTTAACAAAAATAGACACAAACAGCATGATATTTAATTAAAAAACTTTAAAATAACATTATTTACATATTAATGGTATCTATTAACTTTTATTAATATCTGAACATACTGAATTAAGATAAAAAAAAATTCTTTTCAACATTAGAGAAATTCGAAAGTCACATCATTACAAGTATAGGAAAACGGAAGATTTCCCTAAAAATCGGGCATCAAAATGTTGCGGGCAAAACATTCCGTCCCTATGCGACGGTTCATTAACACGATGTTTTCTACAAATATTTCATCCCTATGGG
>JAOUKG010000710.1 GCA_029882725.1 Cyclobacteriaceae bacterium | reverse complement strand
CCAGAATTAGTTACCTCAATGTATAAAGTATCCTTTTCAATTTTAGCTTCAAAAGTAACTGTACCATACTGGGGAGTGTATTTAAAAGCATTTGAAAGAATATTAATTACTACTTTATGTAGGACGTCTGGATCAACCCAAACTATTTTACTGTAAACGGGAATTTTCCAATTAAACTGAATATCTTTTTTTTCAGCCCATAATTGAAAACTTGGCACAAAATCATTTAGAATACGAAAGACATCAATACTGGAAACACTTAACTTAAGGTCACCCGATTCCACCCGAGCCAATTCAAGTAACTGATCAACAAGCTCCAGAAGACTTCCTACATTATTTTTAACAGAGATCATGTCTAAATTTGAAAAAACACCCGAATTATCCTGAGAATAGTTTTTTTCAACAATCCCATTGATCATAGTAAGAGGCGTTCTGAATTCATGGGATATATTGGTAATAAACCTCGATTTTAGATCATCTACTTTTTTTAGATGCTCCTTCCCTTTTCTGTTGGATTTATACAATAAATAAAACGTTAAGACCAATATCAATAAAAAACAAAACACGGAAAGGTAAAGAATGGATTGTGATTCTTTTTGCTTACCAATAAGTATGTTTTTCTCATTTAAAGAAGCTATTTCACGTTCTTTCTTTTCATTTTGGTATTTTTCTTCAATTTCATTTGCTACCTCATTGTTTTCTTTAAAATGAAGCGAATCATTAAGGTGCTCATAGATTACTCTATATTCGTAGGCTTTTTTAAAATCCCCAATATTAGAATACAAATCGGATATACCGTCATAAACCTCGGCTCTTTCCATTAAACTATATTGACCTAAATTATTATAAATATCCAAAGCCTTTTGATAGGCTTTTAAAGCTTCCTTATAGCTCTTTTTAATTTTGTATAAATTTCCCACTCCAAAATACATCTTTGCGACCTCAATATTCCGGTCTATCTTTACACTAAGCTCCAAAGCACTGTTGTAATATTTTTGAGCTTCTTCAAGGTTGTTGATCATTACATAAGCCAAACCCAAATTACTATAAGTCTCCAACGTTAGTCCAAAATCACCGTAGTCTATATAAAAATCAAGTGCTTGGTGAAAATGATTTATTGCCAATTCATAATCATCTTTTTCCAGAAATAGAGTTCCCATACTAAAGTTTGAATAAGCCACCCCCTCAACATTTCCTAAATCGATGTATAAATCACGTGTTTTCACAAAATATTTTTCTGCTTTATCATAATTTTTCAAATACGTATAAATAAAACCTACGTTTGATAATGTCGTAGCCAGCAAGGTATTTACTACTTTTTTATGTGTCAGTATCGAATCGATTTTCAAGTAATTTAAAATAGCATTTTTATAATCTCTCTCTTCGTAATAAAAATTTCCCATCATCTGTAGAGCATGGCAAACTACACCATCATCTTTTAACTTTTCACCCATTTGAAAAGCCTTATTTAGTAATTGCTTTGATTTATTTTTGTCGTCAATATTTCCTATATAGGTATATATATTGGCCATTTTTAAATAAATATCACATAAGTATAAATTATCATTATACTTTATTGCATAAGCTTCACATTTTTCAATATTAAATAATGAACTATCCAAATCTCCTTTTTTCCAGAAATACTTACTGGCTAAATAATACCCCGTATTGGTTCCCTTTTCAAAATTTAATTTTTCTGAAACAAAAAGAATCTTATTATAATATTGCTTAGCAGAATCCAAATTTGAATAGTAATATTCGTTAAATATTTGTTCCATTATCTTTATGGAAGTAGTATCCTCAGAATAATCAACCAGCTTGTTTTTGAGGCTATCAACTGAAGAAATACCTTGTGAAACACCTTGGAAGGTCTGGGTTAAAAACACAATAATCAGAAAAAATATATCTTTATAATTCATCATTATAAACAACATTAATTAGTAGTATAAAAAACAAAAACAATCACAAACCATTATATACTATAAAATTGCTATTAATTAAATAAACAGATAAAAGCACATTTCTAAACAATAAGAAATATTATTAAAAACCTTTAAACTATACTGTATTTTATATAGATATAACAGTTTAAAAAAACTAAAAATACTATATAATATTTATATTTAATTACACATTCGACTAAATGTAACTTTTATAGGATTACCTGCACAATAACGGCAATTAACCTTATATACTGTTGGAATTTAAAATTATATAACTATTCCAACAGTATCTCTTCTCAGACTTTATCAATTCAGTGCATATCTAGGAATGGTTGCAGGGGCGAATTCAATTCGCACTTACACACGCATGGTGAATGCATGGTGAATGCATGGGAGGAATGCAGGGGAGGAATGCAGGGGCGAATGCAGGGGAGGAATGCAGGGGCGAATTCAATTCGCCCCTACGTAATGATTATGGTGGAGGATGGCGGGGTGGTTTTCCTGCCATTCACGGATGGCTGCCTGTGCAGCAGCCAGTCTGGCTATTGGCACTCTAAAAGGTGAAC
>JAOUKG010000709.1 GCA_029882725.1 Cyclobacteriaceae bacterium | reverse complement strand
ATTAGTACTATTGGTGGCTGTATTAGTGTTACTCCCTGTATTACCTGTGTTTGTTGTGTTGTTCACGTTGGTATTTGAAGAAGTATTTACTGCAGTATTTGTAGTGTTATTTACATTCGTACTATTTGAAGTATTCGTATTGTTGGTATTCGTGGTATTTACACTAGTATTACTTGTTGTTGTGTTGTTGGTATTCGACGTGTTTACATTCGTATTACTCGTAGTATTGGTCGTGTTTGTATTATTAGTGCTGGTTGTATTATTAACATTTGTATTTGATACATTCGTATTGTTGTTCACTGATGTATTTGTAGGCCTGATTGTACCTGTATTTCCACCAACCAAACTACTTGCATTTACACTTCCAACTACCACACTATCCATAGTTTGGTCAATCTGTCTTTCAACTGTGCTTACCTGCCCAATTGTAAAATCATCAAACTGCATTTGAAGTATCTGATCTGGTGCGAGGTTCATTGCCTGAAGATCGGCATCTGTCATAAATCTGGTAAATTCGTTGATTGGCTGCGTTTTAAGATATTCATGTATTTTATCTTCAAAGAAATTTGCACTTAATTGTACACGTGAAGTAGTTACAGGTATGGGATTTATTAAAACTTTTATTGTTCCCATCCAATAGGCTTCTTCCATTTTGGCAATTACATCTTTAAAACCAGGCACATAAGAATCTGTATCTTTAAAAGCACCATAGGCAATACGTCCACTTTCCACCGTTTGTTTATTTAATTCAGTAATACCAAATTGATAACTTTCTTCAGCTGCGTTTTCTTTTGCCTGAGCCAACTCGTTGTAATAATTTTTAGGGTTATTTACCACATTTAGAGCTCCCGGAGATCTTCTGATGGCTTCATACATATTATTTACATTAGTATATGAATCAACAATACCCCTCCATTTATTCCTGTCGTCACGAGCTTTCAAATTTCTTATATTATCATCATAATATTGCAATGAAAGCGGGTAGGCAGATCTAAGCGTTTCAATGGATTTTTTATGGGTGGGATTTTTCTGTAATCTACTTACTGAAAGCATCACTGACTCATAGTAATTTCCTCTTTCCATGGCTTTTTTGCCGGAAGTACACGAACTTAAAATCAAAACCCCGGCAATGAACAGGTAACTGAACATTTTAACATAGGATTTTTTAAATAATTGAGATTTCATAATATGGTATTTAGGTATTAAAACATGAAGCTAGGCAATTACCTAGTTTCTTTGAAATTTTCGTACAATAAAATAAATGTTATTTCGTTTGAAACCTTACTCAAAAAACTTGCCAACTTTAGTATACAAGCATGTTGTTAAACCTTTACTTTAACTTAATTCGTGTCATTAGGTTCTTTTTGATCGAATAATATATTTACACAAGTCCCTCCTTTACTGTAAGATTCCAAATTTATATGTGCATTATGTTGATCCAATATCTGCCTACATAAGGAAAGTCCTATACCCGAACCGTTCTTTTTGGTAGTATAAAACGGAATAAATACCTGCTCTCTTTCTTCCTTATTTATACCCCTTCCATTATCCTGAATATGAACTTCTATTTTATTATTTAACATCGTATTTACACGAATATCAATAATAGGAAATTCAATATCTTCAACAGCCTCAACCCCATTTTTCACAAGATTTATAAAAACCATTTCCAGTAAATTGGTGTCTGCAGGAATAATTATTTCCGGACTCGAAAAATAGTAGGTGAAAATTGCTTTTTGATGTTTTCCTAATTCGGCAAAAATCGATTTGAGGTTATTTATTATTCCTACTAAATTAACTTCAACAAGTTCTGCCTTTGGCACTTGTGTTAACCTTCTGTAATTTTGAGTAAAGTTCAACAACCCTATACTCCTCTTGTTTATTGCTTTCAATCCCTCCAGTTGTTTTTCTTTTGTTAAAGTATTATTATCTGCAAGATTAAGAAGTGTGGAACTCAATGAAGAGATGGGAGAAACACTGTTCATGATTTCATGAGTAAGTACGCGAATCAATTTATGCCAGGCGAGGGTTTCATTTTTATCAAGTTCTATTTTAATATCCTGAACCGACACGATTTTTAAATTTCTTGTTTCTGTTTTTACTTCAGTAGCATGAAACGTTAACTTTCTTATTCCCGAAGGAAGATCCAGAATTAGCATTTGCTTTTCGCCTGATTTTACAGTTTTTAAACATTCAGCAAGCTTTTTATCCTTTTTCTCTATATTATAAATAGAATGAAAAGCATTTTGCCCTGTTAATGAAGAAAATGAATCATTACTTTTATAAACTACTCCATTCTGATCGAAAACTATTACGCCTACCTGAATGTGTTGTATTAATAAATCGAGAAATAGATGATCCTTTTCTTTTTGAGTAATCAACTCTCTGAATTTATTTGTAATTAGATTTAAAGAGTTATAAAATTTATACCGATCGCCCTCCTTTTTATTTACGTTAAATGTGGTTGTAAAATCATTTTGAAGAATAGAATTTAAAAACTGTGAATAATCGCG
>JAOUKG010000224.1 GCA_029882725.1 Cyclobacteriaceae bacterium | reverse complement strand
TTAACTGATACGGTCTTAACAATCGTTGGTGTATTGGGTTATCGGAAGCGATTTGATCCGATGCAATTTCAGTTGTATACAAAGCCATATTGGTCGCAAATTTAAATATATACTTCTTATGTACAATTTATAACCAACTATAATTAGTATCTCTTACTATTACTTTCAACTATGGTATGAATATTGTTAAATTTATACCTATGCGTTGGTCCTGTCTTTTTATACTTTTTTTTACGATTTCATATAGGGTTTTCCCGCAGGAATCTCCCGACAAAATCAATATGGCTTACTTTTATCAGGCTGGAAATGAATTGTTGATTGATTATGTTTATACCACTGATAACCTTTTAAGAATAAGGTATAAATACAAGGATCCCTTGCTTCTCTCCGTGTATTATGTTGCATGGGAATCTAACAAATCAAAGAAATCTGTTAAAAACGAGTTGCTTACTTCTGCTTGCAATGAAAAGGATTGCCTCTTAACCCTTCAACTTGATTCATTTGCGGGTGAAAACTATCACACTTTGATTTTTCGTGATGAGGAGTCGAAGCATGAATATGTTTTTCCAATTATGAAAAACATCGGTACTAAATCTCCAATTCTTCTATCAGATTCAAACCTCGAATGGTTACCAGATAGGTTTTTAACTCCAAATACTTTTGTTACTCCTCAGGCATTAGACAACAGTGCCCTCATATTTGTATATTATTATAATGACAATTTTACACCTGCTGGTCCCCCAACAGGATTGAGAAAGGGACAACCTAACATTCGGGCCGATTCAACTTTTACGGTTTTATCGCATACTGCATTTGAACTTTCCAAACCTGGTCTTTATCTCATGCAAACAGATACCAATTCTGTGAATGCCTTTTCTATATCTGTTTTTGAAAATCCCTTTCCTGAATTTAAGACGTTGAAACAATTGATTGGTTCCATGGAATATCTTTCAACAGCTGAAGAATCACAACTTATAAAAGAAAAGGAACCCAATAAAAATACCTTTGAAGGTGCCTGGATAAAAATGGCGGGAACTGAACCCAATGCAAAAGCTGGAATTCGTTATTATTTTAGGGGAATTAACCAATCCAATACTCTTTTTACAACCTATAAAGAAGGTTGGAAAACCGATCAGGGAATGATTTATACTATTTTTGGTCCCCCTGTTTATGTAAGAAAAATAGGCTTTACAGAGGTCTGGGGTTATGATCGTACCCAGAATCACGATAATTTAGAGTTTACCTTTTCGCATTATCCCATTATTTTTAGTCAGTATCATAGTATATTGCACCGCGATGCAGTTTTTTCCACTCCATGGAACCGGACGGTGGATAGGCTGCGAAGAGGGACACCTAACTATGAATAAAGATATAATATTTGGCATACAGCCTGTAATTGAGGCAATCCTTTCTGGAAAAGAAATAGATAAGCTCATCATTCAAAAAAATGCAGGGATTGATTCTACCCGCGAATTGTTTTCGCATATCAAAACCCATAAAATTCCTTTTCAAAAAGTCCCTGTTGAGAAACTCAACAAAATTACCAGAAAAAACCATCAAGGAGTTATTGCTTTTGTATCTTCAGTAGATTTTGCTTCTTTGGATTCCATCGTTAATGAAGCTTTTTCAAAAGGAAAAGATCCCCTGATTTTAATCCTCGATCGGGTTACTGACATCCGAAATTTCGGAGCCATAGTAAGAACTGCTGAATGCACCGGAGTGGATGCCATTGTTATTCCAGCACGGGGAAGTGCTGCACTCAATGCCGACGCCATGAAAACTTCTGCAGGAGCATTGAATTATGTGCCCGTGTGTAGATCTCCTTATCTAATTGATGATATAAATTATCTTAAAAATTCAGGATTAACACTTATTGGAATGACTGAAAAAACAGATAAAGGACTTTATGATTTGCAAATTAGCGGACCTGTGGCACTGATTATGGGTTCAGAAGAAGACGGAATAAGCCCTGAGTACTTGAAAGCCTGTGATTATTTAGCAAAAATACCCATTTTAGGAGAAATTGGTTCTCTAAATGTTTCTGTAGCTGCAGGTGTAGCTTTGTACGAAATTACCCGACAGAGACTAAAAACCGACTAAAATTCTTCGAGTATTTTAATTCGGTTTCTTCCTAATTCTATTTTCCCATCCCTTTCAAGGGCTTTCAACAATCTGGATATAACTTCCCTCGTAGAGTGAAGCGAGTCGGCTATTTCCTGATGAGTAAGATTAAGCTCTTCCTGACCTAACATGGATTTCCTTTCTATCAGGAATTTCCATAAACGCTCATCCATTTTCATGAATGCAATAGAGTCAATAGTATCCAGCAATTCCTCATATCGCGTTCTGTAGGTGTTCATTACAAAATTTTTAAAACTGGTATATTTTTTCGTCCAGATATCGAGATATTCCACAGGTATTCTTATCAATTCAGAATCTTCGTCAACTACCGCACGGATGCTACTTCGTTCACTAGCCATACAGCAAGTCAAGGAAACAGCACAGGTTTCCCCTGGTTTCAAATAATAGAGAAAGAGCTCTTTACCGTCTTGATCTTCTCGCATTACCCGTACCGAACCTTTGGTTAAAAGAGGAACTGATTTAATATACCTTCCCACTTCCATCAACGATTGCCCCTCAGGCAGGTTTTCCAATACACCTACCTTTAAAATCTCTTCAATAAGTTCAGGTTCACGAAAGGAACTGAAGTTACCTTTTATTAATTCCTCTGTTATTGTATTTTGCATAATTCTAAATAAACTGAGCTATATTTTTCAAAATAAGTTGATTTTAAGATATTTGTCTAAATTTTTTTAAACTTATCACCAAATTGTGAAACTGAAATACTTTTTTATTCTCTTGTTTCCGGCTTTTTTATCTGTCCTCGTTTTTTTTTATTACCAAACCGATAATATTCAAGAAGAGACCTCTGCACCCGTAGATAGCCTTGTAATCGAAATAACACCTGAACCTCAATATTTGTTCGGAATTCAAATTGATTCTTTAATAATTATTGAAGATATAGTGAAAAAAAACCAGAGCCTATCTGATATTCTATTACCCTATCAGGTAGATCCTCAAACAATTTTTACTCTTGCAAAGTCTTCTAAAGACGTATTTGATGTTAGAAAAATGAATGCAGGAAAAAAATACACACTAATTTGCAACCCTGATTCTATCAATACGCCCAGAAAACTGGTCTATGAACCAAGTATCGCTGAATATATTATTTTTCATCTCGACGATTCGCTTTATGCTGAGTCTGTAAAAAAGGAAATTACTGTAATCGAAAAAGTATTGGAAGGCGTAATTGACCATTCATTATCGGTTAGTATTGAAGATATTGGTGGTTCTGTACAACTCACCAACGACATGGTAGATGTATTGGCCTGGCAAATTGATTTTTTCAGACTTCAGAAAGGAGATACTTTTAAAGTGTTATTTGAGGAAAAACAAATTGAAGGGCAAGCTATTGGAATTGGTGATATTTTGGCGATCCATTTTGAACATTCCGGAAACCCTTTTTATGCCTTTGCTTTTGATCAAGGGGAGGGCATTAGCTATTTCGATGAAAAAGGAGAAAATGTACGAAGAGCATTTTTAAAATATCCTTTGGAATTTTCACGAATAAGCTCAAGATATACTTTAAACCGATTTCATCCTGTACAAAAACGATATAAAGCCCATTTGGGTACTGACTTTGCTGCCCCTACCGGAACGCCAATAAGAAGTGTGGGGCAGGGCATAGTTTTGGAAGCCCGTTACTCAAAAAACAATGGCAACTTTGTAAAGGTAAGGCACAATGCAACCTATACTACACAGTATTTACACATGTCTAAAATTGCTAATGGAATAAGGGCAGGACAAAAAGTGGGTGCAGGGCAACTTATTGGATATGTGGGATCAACAGGCTTGGCTACAGGTGCCCATTTATGCTACCGATTTTGGAAAAATGGTGTTCAGGTAGATGCTTTGTCAGTAAAAATACCACCGGCAAAACCTGTAGAAGAAACCCAATTGGAAGCTTTTGAAAAAACTAAACAAGCTCTTATGGATAGGCTTTCACCCAAAACAAACGTTATTGCAAGTGTTGCCAAAGTGAATAGTGTTACCAAAGTGAATTAAGTGAAATATTTAAGAATTGGTTTTATAAGTGTCCTTTTTTTATTAACCCTTCAATCAATTACTTTTTATACTATCGCTGATGACCAATTAGTTGGGGCACTAGGAGAGAACTATGAATCGTTTGTTTATGGTTATCAAGAAAATCAATTTGACCACATCGTAATAATTTCAAAAACAAATCCTGGCAGTGACAGAATTTTAGAAGCATTTCCGGAGTTTAGATCCCATGCCTTAACTGTTTGTAAATCACAAGAAAAGTGCTCCAATATAAAAACTGGTAAGTTTTACTTGTATCATTTCGATTACACTTTTAAAACTCCCTTTTTTATAAATGTTATAAATGAAAGTGAAATGGCACATGAATATGGGGCCTCATGGTCTTCTCAATATGTGTGGGTATTTTATAAGTGGATACTTGTTAATAAAAAAAATACAGGAATATCTTAAAATAAAACGAAATTAGAATTCAAGGCCGTTTATTTAAACTATGCTAATAATTCGAAAAGAATACTATATGACTTAATCAAGTCGAATTATTCTTTAGCCACTATCTTCTTTCTTTTTCAATAAAAACCATATCTTAGCAAAGAATACATGCAACTTTAATAATTTGTGAAAAGTCTTTTAATTACTTTCCTAATAATTACCAATCTAGGGGTTTCTCTGGCACAAAATGTCCAATGGGCAAGTGAGGTAATTGAATTTTCTTCTCAACTTACCCCTATGCAGTATTCCGCAAACCAAGTTCTCGGAAAGCCTGATATATTGCCTGCCGGGGGAGAAAGTCCTAATGCCTGGACACCCGACAGGTTCAATAGGGATGAGTTTATAGTTGTAGGTTTTGCAAACCCCATTAAAATTAAACAAATCGCTATTGGTGAATCATTTAATCCCTCTGCTATCCAATCTGTTTTTGTAATTGATCCCGAGGGCCATGAATTTTTAGTGAACGAGTTTACCTCTCGCAAAATACCCCTTAGTGGTAGAATGTTAAATCTGTTTTATGAAACAGAATTTCCAGTTGCAGCAGTGAAAATTATATTCAATGGTACCAGTATTGGTGAATATTACAGTATAGATGCCATTGCAATTTCAGACTCAGAAACCACTATTGAGGCAGAAATAGATGTTATGGACAATATTTCTTCCGATATTTTTGCCGATAGGCTTGATGAAAACATTAACAGTGAGTATAAGGAATATAAACCTGTTTTATCTCCCGACGGCAATACAATGTATTTTAGCAGAAAAAACCACCCGGAAAATATGGGTGGGGTGGAAGATCCGGAAGATATTTGGCTTTCCGACAAAGATGAAGAAGGCAACTGGCAAAAAGCTGTAAATGCCGGACCAGAGCTTAACAATTCCGGACCAAATTTTGTGAGTTCTGCTACCCCCGATGGAAATTCGGTAATTCTATTACTGGGAAATAAATACCGTCCCAATGGCAAAATGGAATCGGGTGTGAGTATTTCTTCTAATGTTAATGGTAAATGGAGCG
>JAOUKG010000336.1 GCA_029882725.1 Cyclobacteriaceae bacterium | reverse complement strand
AAGAGAAGATACATATGGTGATCGTGATCTTTACGTATCATTTTTAAAAGAAGATAGCACCTGGACTGAACCTCTAAATCTGGGAGATATGATCAATACAGCAAATGTAGAAGGTTCTCCCTTTTTAGCTGCCGATGATCAGACATTATACTTTTCATCAAATGGGTTTAGTGGGTATGGGGGTATGGATGTTTATGTCTCCACACGGTTGGATGATACCTGGACAAATTGGTCTGAACCACGAAATATGGGACCTCAGGTAAACTCCAAATTTGAAGATGTTTTCTTTAATGTGCCCGCCTCTTCTGAATTTGCATATTACAGCCGAGGTATAAGTGATGATGATACTGATATTTTTAGAATTGCCCTTCCACTTTTTCAGATACCTGAACCTACCATTGTTGTAAAAGGGAAAATGCTGAATGCAATAAATGAAGATCCAATATTTGGGGTAGTAAACTACGAAAGGATTTCTGATGGAAAAGCAATAGGAATAATTCAAAGCAATCCTCAAACCGGGGAATATGAACTCATTTTACCTGCTGGAGAAAATTATTCTTTAAAAGCAGAAGCAGAAGGATACCTACCAGAAAGCAAGGAACTTGACTTATCGGAAGTAAAAAAAGCAGAAGATCAACCACGCAATCTGGATATCAGAATGAATCCTGAGAAAAAGGAAGTGGTCATGGTATTGAATACTGTATTATTTGATTTTGATAAAGCAACCCTCAAAAAGGAATCTTTCGCTGAACTTGACAGATTAACTGAATTTGTTCAGAATAACCCCCCTATTAGAATAGAAATTGCAGGACATACAGATAATGTTGGCTCGGCTAATTATAACATGGAGCTTTCAAAAAGAAGAGCTCAGAGTGTGGCAAAATATTTACGATCCAAAGGTATCCAAAATGAACGAATGGAAATTGTTTATTTTGGTGAAACAAAACCATTGGAAAGCAATGAAACTAATGAAGGAAGGGGAAAAAACAGAAGAGTGGAATTTAAAATATTAAATAACTAAGGTCATGATACGATCAATAATTATCCTAATTACAGTTTTTGCCGGTTTAGAACTATTAGCGGTTCCATTTGATTCCCTTTATCTGGAAGGCAAAGTAATAGATGCCGATTCAGGTACGCCTGTTTCAGCAAAAATCACATATGAAAGTCTGCCATACGGAAGCAAAATTGGATTCAGAAAAGGTTCAGAGTTCAATTTTGTTATTGAAAAAGGCGAAGAATATACAATTACCGTTATGGCTGATGGATATATATCTACCACCATTAAAGTTACACATCAAGAATATGCAGGAGCTGGCAAAATTATCCAGGAGATAAAACTTTCCCCATCAAGGGCAGGAAAAATAATGAGATTGGAATCTTTAAATTTCGGTCAGGGAAGTGACGAAATTACCTCTGAAATGTTTGAAGAACTGGATAAATTGGTAGAAATGTTGGAAAATACACCAACTATGAAAATACAGTTGGAAGGTCATACTGATTACCTTGGAGATGCTAAACTCAACATGAAACTTTCAGAAGATAGGGTACGCTCAATCAGGGAATACCTATATGATAAAGGAATAGCAAAAGATAGGATTACAATCAAAGCCTTTGGAGGTAGTAAGCCTCTTTCAACAGAAAGTTCGCAAGAAGCTCATGCCATGAATAGAAGGGTGGAAGTTCGAATTATATCCAATTGATAATCTTTTTCCTAATCTATTCCAATTATAAGGTTAACATCAGAGTAAATTTTGTCAGTAAAAATTGAAAGTATAATTACCCATAGTAAGTCAATGTCGTTTACTTAAGATTCAAAAAAATCAGAAAGAATTGTTTTTAACTGAATTGACGCCAGGTTCATGAGTCTAGATGTGAGATTCCAGAATTGTGACTGAAAACGCAAAAAGGTATTTAATAAGGAAAAGCTTCTTCAATTGTTTATTTCAAAACCCAATATAAAATCATGATTCTGAATTTGGCTTTGTGAATTATGGTAATTTTGCGTGCTGCCAAAAACAATAAACTGTTTATAGAGCATTTTTTACACAAATAAAAGGAAATCCAAAAGATTGAACCTCACTATAAAACACATCGGCCTATATGTTTACTTTTATGGACATTGATTTAAGTGTTTAATAAACGGCTATTTTTGTTTGTTTTATGTAACTTACTATGGGGAGGGGAAAGTACCTTATCCCTAAAAAATAATCTCCCTAACTCAAAATTTCTGAGCTCGAAATCCTTAAAATAAACGTTTATTTTTTACGCTCCTCATTCAACAAAATTGTATTTATTCAAGGACTGAAGAAATACAATTACCCAACAATACTCAGCGTATTTTAGAATAAATATTTTGTCTTTTTACATGGATTAATAAAAGCGATAAGTTTAACCGGGTTACAGCTTTTTAGGAATCAACAGACTGTTTGTAAATTTTTAGTTTTCTTCTAGTGAAGAAGAGCACCTCTAAAACCGCAATATATGAATACATTTTCATATATTTTATTACATTCATTTTTACTGTAAAGCTATTTCCTTAATTTTGCAAAAATTTTAACATACAAACATTAAAAAACATGTCTTTTACAGGTAAGAAATTTCCCAATATTACGGTTCCCGCGATGAATGAAATGGGAGACACCATTCAGATTAACGTTTTAAAAGAGGCTATTGAAAACAAGAAAAAGGTTCTTCTTTTCTGGTATCCCAAAGATTTTACCTTTGTTTGCCCTACAGAACTCCACGCATTCCAAGCGGCATTAGGTGAATTTGAAAAAAGAAATACTATTGTTATAGGTGCTTCTTGCGATACTCCTGAGGTTCATTTCGCGTGGTTATGTACTCCAAAAGATAACGGTGGAATTGAAGGTGTTACTTACAATATTTTAGCAGATACAAACAGAAACTTATCTACTATTTTAGATATTCTTGATGCTGATTTTGAATACGATGAGCAAATTGGTGAAGAAATACTTGTTGGAGATAACGTGACATATCGTGCTACTTATTTGATTGATGAGCAAGGTACTGTATTTCATGAGGGCGTAAATCACATGCCTGTTGGAAGAAATGTTGATGAGTTCCTACGATTAATTGATGCCTATACCCACGTACAAACGCACGGTGAAGTTTGTCCTGCAAACTGGGAAGAAGGAAAAGAAGCTCTTTCTGCAAACAGGGATGGCGTAATTTCTTATTTAACAAACAATTAATTGCTTGAACATGTATCAGGAATTAAATAACGATAATTTAGAAGAAATTGTAGCAACAGGCACAACAACTTTTGTTCAATTTTCGGCAGGTTGGTGTGGAAACTGTAAGTTGATGAAACCTAAATTTAAAATGCATGCTTCTGAGCATGAGTCTATTAACTTTGCTGTGGTAGATGCTGAAAATTCTCCAAAGTCAAGAAGATTGGCTGAGGTTACCAACTTACCTACTTTCGCGGCATTTAAAAATGGCCAATTGGTTAAACAAATACAAACCAATAAGCCAGATTTGCTAAAACAATTTGTTGATGAGATTACCAATAATTAAACATCTTCATAAATTCATTGCAGAAAATGACCCGGACTTCGTTCATGAAACCATTCTTGTTTTGGAACATTTGTCTGAAAGTCAATCAATAAAAGATGAGGAACTGGATGTGTTGGGTGAATTATTATCCAATATGTATGGAGCCTTAGAAGTTCATGAAATGGTTATTAAAGGTAAATCTGAAAAAGATGCTTTAAATGAGTTCATGAAAAGGGTAGTGGGATCTGTTGACTAATCCCACTACCCTTCTTTATTTATTACTTATGTTCTTGTTCGTAATGCCTTTTTAATATATCCCCGGCAAAATCATTGCTTAATTCCCTAACTACAGAGTGAACGTGATTGGCATTATCTTGAACATTATCATATTCAATCAATATATCTGGTCCTTGAATCCGGTAATAATGACCTTGGCCCGGTACAAGACTACCCGCCCAGGCAAAATAGAAGTTTTCAATTCCGGCATTATCAATTTTATTTCTCAAACGCCCGGCAAAACCAAATTCATAATTAACAATGTATAAATCAATTAACTTAAGAAATACTTGTTGTTGTTTTTCTGACATTTCTTCATAAGAAATACCTTTTGGTGAAAGTACAATAGCCTCACTTTTATTGGCTGAAATTATATCGCGCGGAGCCTCCTCAGAAAATCTCACCCTTTGCAATTGCTCCTGTGAAAAAGATCCTAACAATTCAAAACCTAAACTACCCTCTAGTTTAAGTACTTCTTTACCCCTCTGATTGCCTGTTGACACTTTTCCAGGATTTGAACCATAAAAAGTAGGAGTAGATGAAACTAAAATCCCAGCTTCTGATGTAAAATTCAGGGAGATATGATGCCCTTCAAACCTCCAACCCCATAAATCTTTTCCAGCAGGGTCTCCGAAAATACAGAAAAAGATTTATGGGGTTG